>NZ_JBSFDA010000034.1:0-77184 GCF_053593675.1 Streptomyces sp. NPDC002156
GCCGGGACTTGCTCCCGGCGCCGAACCCGTCGACACGAGCACGTTCACTCGACACAACGTAGACCTCATCAACACTATGTCGACCGCACCGGTCGCCGTCTTCAGCACCGAAAGGGCGACGCATGAGCCTCCCGCAGTCGTGACCGGCGCCTCGTCGGGCATCGGCGCCGACATCGCACGCGAGTTGGCCCGGCGCGGGCACGGCGTCACCCTGGTCGCCCGGCGCGAGGACCGGCTGCGCGACCGCGCCGAGGAACTGTCCGGTGCCGTCCGGGCGGAGGTCATCGCCTGTGACGTGGCCGATGCCGGGCAGCAGGCGCGGCTGTTCGACACGGTCGCCGAGCGTGGGTTGACGGTGGACGTCCTGGTCAACAACGCCGGCATCGGCACCGTCGACGCGGTGGCCCACTCGCCGGTCGAGGCCGAGATCGCGCAGGTCCGGGTCAACGTTGAGGCGGTCATCGACCTGACCACCCGGGCGGTGCAGCAGATGGTGCCGCGGGGGCGCGGCGCGATCCTCAACGTCGGCTCCGTCAGCGGCTTCCTCCCTCAGACAGGCCAGACCGGATACGCCGGGACGAAGGCGTTCGTGCAGATCAACAGCGAGAGGGTACGCGCGGAGCTGGCGGGCACCGGCGTCACCGTCGCGGTGCTGTGCCCGGGGCCGGTCCGTACCGGGTTCATCGCTGCGGCGGGCCTGGACGGCGACGCCCACGCCACCTCGACACCGAAGTTCCTGTACGTGCCGTCCCGCGAGGTCGCGAGGATCGGCATCGACACGCTCGACGCCGACCGCGGCGTGGTCGTCGCCGGCCTGCCCATGCGGATCGTCAGCCGGCTGATGCGTCTGACGCCCCGACGCATACTGCTGCGCGCTCTGGTCAAGCAGAACCCCGTGCTGAAGCGGGAGGACCTCACCCGCGGATGACCGGCACACTCCGTTCCACAGTGCAGACGTGGACGGCCGTCAGGACCGTCTGCTGCTCGGCCACGGTCCCGGCGACCTGCTCCGACTTGAGCAGGTCGTCCATGGCGGCGCGGCTGTCGGTTCCGATCACGACGCTTCCGTGGTAGCGGTGGAAGGTGGGCTTGTCGTGGCAGACGCCGAGCGTGGGGGACGACCCGGCCCCGGCCTCGTTCCCGCATCGCCTCGATCGGCGCCGAGGTCAGCCGGAGCACCACCTCGCAGTGAGCCTTGAGCATCTTCAGTCCGTCGGCCACTGGTACGTCGAGGTAGGGGGCCCTTGTTGGCGAGGCCGGCGTTGTCGACCAGCGGGTCGACCGGGTTCACGCGGTCGGCCAGGCGCCGCTCGATGGCCTCGATGCCGTCATCAGTCGCCAGGTCGGCCGTCAGCACCTCCGTCTTGATGCCGCGCCGGTCGTGTAGCTCGGTCACCTGCTCACGCAACCGCTTCGTGTCCCGTGCCACCAGGACGAGGTCGTAGCCGTCAGCGGACAGCCGCCGAGCGAAAACGGCACCGATACCTGCGGTCGATCCCGTGATCAGAGACGTCGTCATGCCGCACGACTAGCCATGGGCAGCCTGTCGGCACACCTTGGAACCCGGTGCTGGGGCAGGGACAGGTCGTGTTGTCCCTGCCCCGCCTTCGGTTCACCGTGCCGCGAGGGCTACGGTCAGAGGACCGGGTTCCAGCCGTCGCTGCCAGCCAAGTACTTCTGTGCGGTGTAGTCGGCCGCCTCAGAGTCGGTCAACATGGGGCGGTTGGAACCCCCGGGGGCGGAGCTGGTGCTGCACACCTGATCCACACAGTAGACGGAGGAGTTGCTGTACTCCTTGAACCGGGCCCAGCTCCAGGGGTATTCGGGCACCATGTCGGTCCAGGGGTGATCGCTCCTGATGCCTGAGTGGATCTTGGTGCCGCGGATCACAGCCTGGGGCCAGGCTTCCTGCACGTTGTGCCACGGCCGACCAAGGTACATCGTGTTGTCCGGCACGCCGTTGGTGAAGATCTCGCTGCCGGTGATCAGGATCCCGTACTTCTGCCGCCAGTCAGTGTTCGGCGCCAGCACCGTGCCGCCGACCCAGTTGCGCATGGCGATCCTGCATCGGTCGAACACTGCCGTGGCGTTGCCGAAGATGAAGTCGATCGAGCCCTCGATGTAGCTGTTGACGAAGTACTGCCGGGTCTGGTCGGTGACAACCGGCGACTTGACGAGCACCGTGTCCTGGCGGCCGATGATCCGGACGTTGTTGTACACCTGCCGATCGCCCATGGCGGCCAACGCCACGGCCTGGGTCTCGTATGGGTTGATCTCCGGGTGGGCGGCAGGGTCGAACGAGTTGGCGATCGTGAGATTCGAGACTCGCAGGTCGATCGACTTGAAAGTCGCCACGGCGCTGCCCTGGGTGCCCCACTGTGTGCCGTCGGGCTTGAGCATTCCGTGGGCCCTGTCGCCCGTGATGACGACATCGGCGGCGTTGGCGCTGACGCCCTCGAGCATCATCCAGGGCTTGCCCGCCGGGATGTTGATGAATTCGTGGTAGGTGCCCTCGTCGATGAAGATGGTGTATGGCTGGTCGAAATAGGGGACGTAGTCGATCGCGTCCTGCACGGTCCAGTAGTCGCCGGTGCCGTCGGGCGCGACGAGCAGCCACGCCCCTTCGATCTTCTTGCCGCCCCTCTTGGTGTGCTTGCCCCCGTGGTGGGCCAGCATGATCACGGCCGCGAGGGCCACCACGGTTTGGTAGGTGGCGCCGATTGCTTCGATTTCAGGCGTGAGGGCGACGGCACCCGCGACCATCGCGCCCAGGAGTACACCGCTCCACAAGGACCAGTTGTTGTGATGCTCTATGTGTCTCGCGGTGACGGTGAACGGCAGACCGTTTCCGAAGGCGGTCGCGGTTTCAGCCGCTTGATGCCGGAACCGGGAAGCTTCGGCGATTCCCACGATGATCTGAAGGATCGCCGCCGCCGCGTTCCTGGTCGTGGCCTGGGCACCGCCCTGGAGGGTCAGCACCGCGTTGTGGAGGCTGGAGGGGCTGATCTGCATGCCGTCGCGGGTGGCACCCTGTTGCTGCAGGTCGCTGTAGTTCGCCAGATTCTCGAACCGCGTGTTCGTGTTCGCGTTCGTCACACCGTTGCCTGGGCGGATCGAACCCGGAAGCTGCACGTGGGGATCCAACGTGAAGAAGGTGCTCAGGTACGCGACATCACCGTCCCGGGTGGCCGACCGCCATCCCATGATGTAGGCGTCGGACCGGCGTATGAACAGCCGGATGAGTTCGGGCCTGTCCTCTGCCTCCAGATCGACGGCGATGAACTCATTGTCCCCGTCCTCGTCGGTGACCAAAACGGGGCGGCCCGTAGTTGTGCGCTGCGGGTTGTCATCACTCACCAGCCTCCTGATGCCGTTGAGCAGTCGGGCATAGTCCATCTTGGCCACCTCGGGCTCACTGGAGATGGTCCAGGTGAGGTTCGCGGTGGGCGTGGCGCTGGCGCTGGGGGCGGCGGCAACCACCAGGCCCAGGCCGCCGACGGCCATCGCACTGACGGCCGTCGCGGCGGCGAGGAATGATCTACGTGAAGGTCGGCCCTGCTCTGCGCTCGTCACTTGAGCTCCGTTTCGTTGTTGGTGGCCCATTGGCGGGATGGCCATGTGCAGCGGTTTGCGATCTCGACGGTGCACAGGCGGTGATCCACCGCATCGGGCATGTACTGCTCCAGCCGCATTCCGTCGTTGCGTTGCTGCAGTTCACGGCGGTGAAGGCACGATCGAATGCCTGGATCCCTGCGGCTGGGAACGAGATGCTTTGCATCCGCGGAAGCCGAATGCTCCGGGTTCGAGCAACGCGCGCTGTTAGCGGGCTCTCCCGACTGTCGTGTCCGGCTGTCAGCTGCTGTCGCGGAGGTCTGAACTGCCCCTGGAACCGGTCTGTGCCGAGGGTGGCCACGGCAGTCGTGCCTCGAAAGATGGCGGGAGGGTCAGGCCGCGTCGCGGCGCCATATCCTGTCTCCGACATCGCCGGGTGTCTTCAGCCGGTCCGGTTCGGGTCGTAGGTCCGATGCCCGCGGTACTGGAACGTCCGCTTCGGTGTGTGTCATGCGAGCAAGGATCAACGCGGGGTCTGCCCGCAGGCCATACGCATTTCTGCGCTGCGGGCCGCGCCCCGGGTCCGCGTAGTTTTGCGGGGTTGTCCTACAGGGTGGGCGCCTGGTTGGCTGTCCACCAGGACGCGATCCGGGCGCGGGAGCCGAAGCCGAGCTTGGCAAGGATGTTCTTGACGTGGCCGTCGACCGTGCGCGGGGAACGTCCGAGTGCGGAGCCAATCTGCCGGTTGCTCATGCCCTGGGCCACGAGCGCGGCCACCTCCCGCTCTCTGCGGGTCAGGAGGCTCGGGGCGGTGGCCGGTTCCGGGGCGGCCGTGTCGGAGTCGGGGCCGGCGAGAGTGTGGGTGCGGGGCTCCACAGCGAAGGCGATGGCCCGGTCGGGGCTACCGTGCGGACTGCCTTCCTCGAACACCGTCTGGTACGAGGCCGGGCCCAGGGCGTCGATGACCTCTGCCTCGCAGCGCGCGTGGTGCTCGGCCATCCGCGGGTCGAACGCGGTGATGGCGGTGCCGGCGTCCCTCCACAGGTGGTCCGCGGCGCCCAGGAGCCGAGCGGCCTGCTTGCGATCGCCCACGGAGGCGGTGGCCCAGGCGAGCACTTCCAGCATCCTCGCGACCGCTGAATGGTCGTTGAAGCCCCTCATGCTCTCGAGCGCGGCTCGGGCGTGTGCCCCGGTCCCCTCCTGGTCACCCCGCTGCCAGGCGTCGAAGCCGAGGGCCAGCAGCACCTGCGCGCGTCCCCATCTCTCTCCAGTCGCCTCGGCGGCGTTGATCAGGTGCCCGCCCGTCTGCGCCGCACGCGGGTCCCCTACATAAGCCTGGAGGCAGGCCAGCGCGAGCAGCCAGCCGGCCGCCCCGCGTTCGTCGCCCAGCGCCGTCAGGGTGGCCAGCGCGTCCTCGTACCGGGTCATGGCTTCCCCCAGCCGCCCCCGGAAGTGCGCCGACACTCCGCGAAAGCCCCGCACGTCGGCCAGCAGGGCCGGGTCGCCCAGCTCCTCGCCGATCGCGTCGGCCTCATCCAACCACCGGTCGGCCACCGCCAGATCACCCTGACACAGCGCCACCCAGACAGCGCTCACCAGCGCCCGGGCCCGTGCCGGTGTGGGCTCGGACGCCACCGCCAGAGCCCGGTCGAGCTGACGGCGTCCCTCGCCGAGGAAGCCGCCGACGCACCAGTGGAAGGCCAGCGCGGCGGCCAGCGTGAGCCTTGCCTGGGGGTCGGCATCGCAGTCCAGGGCCGCCAGCAGGTTGCCGTGCTCGGCGCGCAGCCGGGTCAGGTTCTCCACCTGACCGGGGCCGTACCAGCCCTTGTCGACGCGCTGGGCGAGGGCGAGGAGGAAGTCGCGGTGCCGCCGCAGCAACCTGTCCTCCTCTCCCGACTCGGCGAGCCGTTCCCGTCCGTACTGCCGGATGGTCTCCAGCAGCCGGTAGCGCGGCAGGCCCTCGGCCTCGCAGGTCAGCACCACGGACTGGGCGACGAGTCGGTCCAGGAGGTCCAGCACTTCGTATGCTTCGATGCCCTCGCCCGCGCAGACTTCCTCGGCCGCGTCCAGGCCGAAGGTCCCGGCGAAGACCGACAGTCGGTTCCACAGCAGCCGCTCGACGGGAGAACACAGCTCCCAGCTCCAGTCGACCAGCGCACGCAGCGTGCGCTGCCGTGGCGGCGCGGTCCGGCAGCCACCGGTGAGCAGCGCGAACCGATCCGCCAGCCGATCCGCGGCCTGGTCGACGGTGAGGGTGCGCAGCCGGGCCGCGGCCAGCTCGATCGCCAGCGGCAGCCCGTCCAGGTCGGCGCACAGCCGGAGGACCTGTGCCCGGTTCGCGTCGGTGACCTGGAAATCCGGCCGGACGGCGGAGGTTCTGGTCCGCAGCAGTTCGACTGCCTCGTCCGGGGGCAGCGGGGGCACGGTGAAGACATGCTCGCCCGTGATGCCCAGTGTCTGCCGACTGGTCGCCACCATGCGCAGCCCGGCGGCGGCCGGCAGAAGCGTCTTCGCCAACTCGGCGCAGGCGTCGACGAGATGTTCGCAGTTGTCCAGCACGATCAGTACGTGCCGCCCGGCCAGATATCCCGTGAGCTGCTCCAGGACGGGCCGGGTGCCCATGTCCGGCACGCCCAGCGCGGCCGCCAGCGTGTCTGCCACCGCCGACGGCACCCGCACCGGGGCCAGGTCCACTACCCACGCACCGTCCGCGAACTCCTTGCGGGACTCCGCGGCCACCTCCAGGCCCAGCCGGGTCTTGCCCATCCCGCCTACCCCGGTCAGGGTCAGCAGCCGCGCCGTGGCCAGCACACGCCGGACCTCGGCGACCTCCCGCTTCCGCCCCACGAAAGGGGTCAAGGCCGCGGGCAGGTTCCCCACTTCGGATACCACACTGGTCGGGACAACCATGTTCACTCTCACCGGCAATCGTGTGGGCGACGTACCGAAGCACCATCGGCGCGGTGCGGCCGCAGCACACCGTTGCGCCCGCGGCCTCGGCCACAGCCGAGGCATCTGCCCCTCGACCTGTGCAATAGCGTCATCCGCCCGGCAGGGGACAGGGACCGCCCCCGGCGACCGAGGCTCTCAGCGCAACAACGACGGCATACCTGCGTGAATTGCTTTCCGCGTGTGCGCGTGACGAATATCGGCACCGCACTATCCCTTTCAACTGGAGCAGCCAGGCCATAATTGCACATATGCGAGCAATTATCTAAATGACGGTGCTCACAGTCCGCTGCGGCAACATGCTGGATGCTCGACGCCCACAGCAGAGACGAAAGACGTCCCGACCTGCCTCGTCACGACCGGCCCGGCACCCGTGCAAGGACTCCCACTGTCATGCGGCATGGCTTGCCGCCGGGTGGGCGCGAAGCGCACCGGAGGCATTCGTCATGATCAAGCCCAGCCAGTGTCAACGACGCTCGTGATCAATACGCCTGGGCCGGTCAGCCCCCCCATTTGGCAGGGCGAGTTGGGCGAGGCTGAGGACTTCCCGCGATACACGTCCCGGCTTCCGACTCCGGGGATCGCTGCTGTGGTATTGGGAGCCCGAAGGCTACCTAGGGGGTCGTGGCTACGAGGTTTCAGGCGTTGGTGCCACACCTGGAGTAGCGCAAACGTCGGCTGACCACAGAGGCGGAGGTTCGGCCGCTGGCAGGGCGGGATCAGGCTCGTCGCCGCTGCGACCGGGGTCCGGAAGGCCACGGTTCGCACGGAGAGTTCTGACCGACGCCCCGGACGCCACCTGAGAGCGGATTCCGTGCGGAGACGGCGCGAAGGCCGGCCCGTCACAGCCCGTCCCGCCTTGAGGAGGTCGCCTACTGCCTCACCTTCGCCCTCGCGGAGGCAGACGTCTCCGAACTGGTCCGCGTGGCCGGCTCCCGATGGGCCGTTGAGGAGTTCTTCCCGGCCACGAAGAACGAGCGCGGCCTGCACCAGTACGAAGTCCGCCGCTACGTGGGCTGGTACCGCCGCATCACTCCGCCCATGCTCGCGCACACCTTCCTGGCCGCGATGGCCGCTCACGCCCTCGAAAAGGACGCCGAAGACACGGTCCGAGCAGTCTCGTTCCCTTCGCCGTGGCCGAAGTGCGACAGCTCCTGGATCTTGCCTATTCCCAGCAGTCCGGCTGCCGCGGCCCATCATGAACCACCACCTAGCATGACAAATAGACAAACCCAACTAGATTACTGGCCGAGCAGCCCGCTCACTCCTCTGATCGTGATGGTCAGGCCGAGGATGGTCACGACAGCCGCGGAGACCATCGGCAGCCACCGGATCAGCGGGCTCCACCTGTCCGGGCGCTGGAACCCTTCCAGCCTCGTACGGGCGCTGACCAGGATCAGTCCGAGTCCGACCAGCACCCCGGCCAGCCCGACACTGAACGCGACGATCATGGCCAGGCCCAGCGCCGTGCGGTTGAGCCCGATGGCGAGCAGGAGCACGCCCAGAGCCTCGGGACAGGGGATGATCCCGCTGGAGACGCCCATGGCGGCGAGACCACGGAAGGTGGTGGGGACGGTCAAAGGCGCGTGATGGTGGTGACCCTCTCCGTGACTGTGGCTATGGCCATGGCTGTGGCTGTGGCTGTGGCTGTGAGCGTGCCCGACGCGCTGCTGCCAGCGGCGCAGCAGCAGTCGCGCGCCGAGGACCAGTACGACCGCCCCAGCGGTTATCTCCAGTACCGGCACCAGGACTTCGGGTACGACGAACCGGCCCGCGAACAGCACCAGCGTGCCGAGGGCGATCACGGAGGCGGTGTGGGTGACGGTGATGACCGCGCCGAGGCCGACCGCCTGCCGGGGGGTGCTGTTGGCGCCGACCAGGTAGGAGGCGAGGAGTGCCTTGCCGTGTCCGGGTGTCAGGGCGTGGAAGGCGCCGAGCAGGGCGCAGGTGCCGATCAGCAGGAGCAGTGCCCAGGGGGAGGTCAGCGGGGCGCGCAGGGCACTGAGCATCGTCCCCTCGCCTTCCCCCGCGTCGGCGGAGCTCGGAACGGTGTCTACCTCTCCCTCCCCGAACATGAGCGTCATGGCCCGCCCCTCGTCTCCTCTCTCGAACCCGCTGGGGCGCACCGCGTCCGTTGCCGCGACCAGCACGTCCGCCTGGACCGTCGTACGGACGCCGGGGTCGTACGCGTTGGTGAAGACGACCTGGCCGAGGCTGCCGGGCGACGGCAGTTCGGCCGTCAGGCCGACGCGTACGGCGCCGCCGGCTGCGGCGAGCAGCGCGTACTCGGCGTACTCACTGCCCGTCACGGTCAGCTTCACCTCCCGGCCGTCCACGCGCAGCGCGAGGGCAGAGGTGACACGGTGCAGGTGGACGGCCCGCTCGCGGGCGTCCAACTCCCCGTCACCATCGGTGTCGAGGGATTCGGCGAAGGCGGGTGCCACCAGCACGCCAGGTGTGATGGCGAGTTCGACGTCGAGGCGGGTGGTGGTGGGCGTCAGGTATGCCTGCTGCGCCACCTCGTCGGTCGGGTGCGCCTCGGCGGGTACGGCGGCCATGCCCGACCCGGCGACGGCCAGCGAGAGGGCCGCCGTCCACCGGGCCAGGCGACGGGTGCGGGGGGAGATCACGGACGTCAGTCCTCGGCGCCGTAGTCGTTGCCGTTCTCGCGGTAGATGGCGTGGATGTGGGTGACCCCGCCGGCGTTGGCGCCCTGGCCCTGCTGGTGGGCGAACTCGATGGTGTACGACGGGCTCTGCACCCGGTAGTAGATCGGCTGGTCGCTCTCTGTCGAGCCGTACCAGGCGAAGTAGGTGCTCTTGAGGTTCTTCTTGGCGTCCGCCAGCTTGGCCTTCGCCTGCTCGTCGTTGAGCGGGGTGATCCACTCGTCGATCAGGCTGAGCAGCAGCTTCTGCTGCTTCGCGGTGAGGTCGGACGCCTTGACGCCCTCGCTCTCCAGCGTCTTCCCGTCCTGCCCGGCGCCCAGCACGATCTCGGTGACCGCGGTGTCCAGCTCGGCCGTCTCGAACTGCTCGTCGTCCAGCGACTGCACGACCTTGAATGCCTTCTCGGTCTCGCCCTTCAGCGGCTCGACCTCGTTGCCGTCCTTGTCGTAGTACGCGGGCTGGGCGGCCCACAGGGTCGGGCCGAGCGTCATGGTGTCGCCGGTGAGGGTGATGTTGGTGCCGAGGTGGTGGCCGCCGTACTGGAGTGTCCACTGTCCGGTCTCGGACGGGGTGCCCAGGACGCGGATCCAGTAGTGGTCCGCGCCGAAGTCGAGGTCGATGCCGCCCGCGTCCTTCAGGACGCCGTCGCCGTACGTGATCCCGGTGACCTGCTCGTAGCCGTCCTCGCTGAGCGCCGCCTTGAGGATGGCGAGCACAGCGGCCTGCTGCTCGTCGTCGAGGGAGTCCATCCTGAGGCCCGCCCGCTCGAAGAGCTGGTCGGGCAGGTTGGACCACTGCGACAGGTTGGCCTGGGTGCGCTCGGCCTGCACGGACGACTTCTGCGAGTCGTCCAGGGTCGCCAGGAACGCCTTGGTCGCGGTCAGGACCTGGGCGGCCGCCTTGCCGCCGCCGGAGCCGGAGCCGGACGACGTGGTGGCGGAGGCCGAGGCCGAGGCGTCCGTGGACGTCGACGACGACTCGGAGTCACCCGACCCACAGGCAGTCGCGAACAGAAGCACGGCGGCAACACCGGCCGCGAGACGGTATTCGGACACGGCAGTTCTCCAATGGAGGGGAAGGGAGAGGAGGGGAGAGCGGGGAGCGGGGAGCGGGAGGGGACGACGCTCCAGGCGGTGATCATGGAGAAAACTGATGGAAGCGTCAAGTGTGATCGGGGCCGATCACGTTGCCTGACGGTAGGCGAAAACTCTGTTTACGCAGATGAGGCATGCGTTCGCCGCGCGATCGCTGACGAAATTGCTAACAAAATGACAGCTTCGGCCCCGATGCGAGACGGACCGTGCGGAGCTGGTCGACGAAGCCGCGGATGGGTTCGAGGCTCTGGATGGCGGACGGTGCCGCAGCCGATTGCCCTTGGCCGGCAGCGCGGCACGCCGGGCAAGGAAATGTGCCCCGCACCCGCCGATCGGGACCGGCGTCGACGCCGGTCCCGACAGGGGCGCTGTCACTCGTCGGGGATACCGGCGCCGCTGAGGGCCGGGACGGCGTTCTCCGGGTGGGCGAGGGAGCGGGCTCCGAGCCGGAACTGGTCGAGTTTGTCGACGATGGTCTGGCCGACCGGGGTGTGGCCCCAGATGCTGATGCCCTGGTGGGTGCTGGGTTCCCAGGTGGACTCGTCGACGACGATCGGGTTCCAGCCGACCTCCCACTCGAAGCCCGAGGGGGTGCGGGCGTAGTAGGAGAGTTCCCTGTCGTTGGTGTGCTGGCCGACGGACAGCGCCATGTCGAAGCCGAGTTCACACACCCGCTGGTAGCTGCGGGCCACGTCGTCGAGGCTGGTCACCTCGATGTTGAGGTGCTGCACCCGGGTGCGGATCGGGTCGATGGGCAGGCCGCGGACGGCGGCGATGGCGATGGAGTGGTGGCGTTCGTTGACCCGCAGGAAGCGGATCTTGAGCTTGACGCCGCTGATCGTCTCGTCGATGTAGTCGGTGAGGCGGGCGTCGAAGACCGTGTTGAAGTAGCCCCGCAACTGGGCCGGCTTGGTGGACGTGATGGCGACGTGGCCCATGCCCGAGTCGCCGGTGACGAACCCGGAGGCGAGCATCCGCAGCGGCTCGGCGGACTTCACCGGGGTGGTGTAGATCTCCTGGGTGATGCCCCTGGGGCCGGGGAAGCGGAGCAGACGCTCGACGCCCCGCAACTCCGCCTCCTCCTTGGTGCCTTCGACGACGGGGACGCCGTGGGCACGGATACGGGCCTCGATCTGCTCGAACGTGGCGTGGTCGTCGAGGTGCCAGCCGGTGGCGACGACGTCCTCGGCGAGCCCTCGCCGGAGCAGGAAGCGGCACTCCTGGTCGTCGAGGCGGAACCGCATCAGGCCGGCGTCGAGGTCGTCGCGGTGCATGCCGATGGCCTCAGTGCCGAAGCGGCGCCAGTCGGCGAAGCGGTTGGTCTCGATGACGACGTAGCCGAGGTGGACGGCGCCGAAGACCGAAGCGGTGGTGTTCATCGGCGGCCTGCCAGGAAGTCGGCGCACAGCCGGTTGAACAGCTCGGCGCGTTCGAACTGGACCCAGTGCCCGGTGTTGGCGACCTCGTACAGGTCGCAGTTGGGCATCCTCCCGGCCAGCATGGGACCGCCGGAGGGGCGGTTGACCTTGTCCGCCGCGCCCCACAGCACCAGGGTGGGCACGGGCAGCCGGGCCAGTCGCTTGTCGCGGGTGAAGTCCATCTTCCACAGGGTGCGCAGCGCGTTCGGGCCGGACGGGCGGCGCAGCGGCGGCGCCGCGACGACGTCCGGGTCGATGCTGTCCTGGTACCGCGCGTCGATCACACTGTCCGGCACGTCGGCGGCGTTGAAGACGAGGTAGTTGCGGATGAACTTCTCCAGCTTCAGCCGCGAGGGCCCGTCCCCGGAGTAGTAGTTGAGCAGGCTGTTCAGGCCCGGGGTGGGCAGCGCACGCGTGGTGCCGATGCCGCCGGGGCCCATGAGGACCATGCGGTCGACGCGGTCGGGGGTGTCCAGGGCGAGGCGCAGGGCGCAGGCGCCGCCGTAGGAGTTGCCGACCAGGTGGGCCTTGTCCAGGCCGAGTCGGTCGAGCAGAGCGCGGATCGTGTCGGCGAGGTACCCGAAGGGGTCGGCGCCGTCGACGCCCTTGGTGCTTCGTCCGTAGCCGGGCAGGTCCGGGACGATGACCCGGTACTCCTTGGCCAACTCCGCGATGTTCCGAGCATAGTTGGAGACACCGGAGGCGCCGGGTCCGCCGCCGTGCAGCAACAGGACGGGCGGGCCCTCTCCCGTCTCGGCGACGAAGATCTTCTTGTCGGCGACGTCGAGCAGGGACTCCTGCATCGACGGCAGTTCGGTGTGCGTGGTCATGGCAGTCCTTACAGGGCGATCGAGGCGGTCGGGCGCGATGCCGTAGCGAAACCGGTGGGAGGCGGCGGGAGTGGGGCGCCGGTGCGTGCGGCGGCGTAGACATAGGCGTCCGGGCGCAGAGCGAGGGTGGCCACGCGGTGCTCGGCCAGCCAGGGCAGCAGCACGCCCTCGCTGTCGACGACCGTGCCCTCGGCCGGCTCGGAACCGACGGGCGTGACGGTCAGCGAGGGAACGCCGGCGCGGTCCCACGAGGGCTGGGGCACGGACGGGCCGCCGTGCAGGAGCAGCCAGCGGCCGCCGAGTACGTCGTCCAGCCGTACGCGTTCACCGTCGGGGCCGGTCACCCAGGGCTGCGGGATCTGGTGGCCGGACGCCTTGGTGCGCGGGCGGGCCTGGAAGCCGTCGGCGTAGTGGGCGACGGGGATCCAGTTGGAGTCCTGGAGCCAGTTGCTGAAGCCCGGTATGCGATTGAGGCCGCGCAGTGCGGTGTTCCGGATGCGGGTTACCGGCAGGCGCCGTTCGGTGATGATCCGCCCGACGAACACCGCCCGCTTGGTGATCTCCTTGACGTGCGGCTTGCGTTCGGCCTCGTAGCTGTCCAGCACCGACTCGGGCAGCTCGCCGCGCAGGACGGCGGCCAGCTTCCAGCACAGGTTGGCCGCGTCGCGCACTCCGGCGGCCATGCCCTGGCCGATCCACGGCGGCATCGCATGGGCGGCGTCGCCGGCCAGGAAGACCCTGCCCATACGGAAGCGGGCGGCGAAGCGAACGTGGTGGCTGTAGACGGTGGCCCGCAGGATTTTGATGCTGTCCCGGCTGATGCCGTACCGCAACACCATCGAGTGGATCGCGTCGTGTGTGGTCAGGTACTGCTCGTCGTCGCCCGGCAGGATCGGGAACTCCCAGCGGTGATGGCCGAGCGGGGTCGGGCAGTCCACGGCAGGCCGCGTGGGGTCGCAGCGAAAGCGCAGCCGGTCGTGGTCCGGCCAGGGCTTGAGCATCTCGGTGTCGATGACCACCCAGCGGTCCTCGTACGTCTTGCCCTCGTAGCCGATATTGAGCTGGGCGCGGGTGAGGCTGGAGCCGCCGTCGGCAGCGATGATGTAGGAGGCTCGCACCCGGTGCAAGAAGTCGTCGGCGGTCCCGACCACCGTCAGCTCCACGCCCTCCGCATCCTGCCGCAGCCGTAGACACTCGTGCCGCAGCAGGACGTCCACGTTCGGGTAGCGGCCGACGCCCTCTCGCAGCACCTGTTCCAGCGCCGGCTGGTAGATGAACATCTGCGGCGGATGGCCATGGCCGCGCGGGCTGGGGTGTGCGCTGATGAAGGCACGGCCCTTGGCGTCGACGAAGTCCAGCGGCCGCTCGGCCAGCATGTCTTGCTTCAGCCGCTCGGCCAGACCGGCGCGCTGCCAGATCCGCATGACCTCCTCGTCCGTGGAGATCGCCCTGGCCCGGGAAAAGATCTCGGCGTCGCGCTCGAGTACGACGACCCTGAGACCCATCGCCCCAAGCAGGTTCGCCGCGGTCACTCCTGTGGGTCCGTAGCCGATCACGGCCACGTCATACGCCTCGTCTTCGGCTCTGTCCCTGGCACGGGTTCCGCTCACCAGGCCACCTCACTGTCATCCTGAACTACATCGGCTCTTGCTGTAGCGTTCACTCCAATTAGAGTAATCGCTACGGTAAAGTGGGTACACGACGAGGTCAAGAGCTGGACTGAGGGAGGGGCGGATTCGATGACCAGGCCGCAGGGGGCGCGCCAGAAGCGCGCGAACGGGGTGGAGTCGCGGCAGCGGATCCTCGACGCCGCGGTGGAGATCGCCGGTGAGCGGGGGTACGAGGGCACGTCGATCGCGGCGGTGAGTACCAAGTGCGGGCTGCCCGCGAGCTCGATCTACTGGCACTTCAAGGACAAGGACGATCTGATCGCCGCCGTCATCGAGCGCAGTTTCGAGACATGGCTCGCGGCCGTGGAACTGCCGGGGGAAGAGACGGGCACGCCGCTGCAGCGGGTCACGAGCATGGCGGCGAACGTGGCGAAGTCGCTCGTCGACGCCCCGGACTTCCTGCGCCTGGGTCTCATGCTCGCCCTGGAGCGACGGCCCACCGAGCCCCGGGGCCGGACGGTGTTCCTCCAGGTCCGTGACATCGCAGGCCGGAAGATCACCGAGGTGATCGAGATCCTGGCCCCAGACCTGGACGAGGACGCCGTACGCACGCTCACCACCTATGCCGTCGCCGGCGCAGACGGACTGTTCATCCAACGGGAGGTCGTCGGCGACGCCGTCGACCTCGTCGCGATGTTCGAGCTGCACGCGCAGTTGGTCTATGAAGCGGCCATCTGTATGGCTGCGAGGAGCGGGGGGCGACTCTGACCGCCTGACAGCGGGTCCGGCCGGGTGCGACGACCCGACGGAACCCGTCGCTGCGGGCTTCCGGCTCGGCACGCGGATGGACGAGTCCCACCCGGAACTCATCAGGTCCTGCGCCCCGCTGCCTCGGACAAGTCCACTCGGGCCGCTTCACAGCCCTCGAACCTCGCCGAGACGACGCTGCGCATGCTGGGCGTCCCGACGGTCGACGCCCGCCAGGTCGACGCCCGTTGCCCGACCTCGGCCGAGAAGGAGGGCGGTGCCGGCTGCCCCTCCCGGCACCGCCCCGGCCGTGCGCCGCTCAGGCACGGCCGCCCTGGGATGGAGGAGTACGGCGGATCCGCCGGGCGGCCTCCTCCTGAACCGCCCCGCCTGGAGCCTCAGGCGACGCCCGCGCGCTCCGCCTCCGCCTCCGCCGCATCCTCCTGAGCAGACTTTCCGGCGCGCTTGCGTCCCGGCAGGACGACGAGAACGATCAGGGTGCCGGCGGCCATGATGATGCCGCCGATGAGGCTGGTGTGCGCGACGCTGTGCGCGAAGGACTCGTTCACCGCGTCCACCAGTGCCTGCGCCTGCTGGGCGCCGGTGGTGGAGGTCTTCGCGAGCTGTTCGGCGACCGCGAGGCCGCCGCCCACGGATTCCTTGGCGATCTCCAGCGCATCGGCCGGGAGCTGTCCGCCGACCAGGTCGGTCAGCTTGTCCTGGTAAGCCGTGCCCAGCAGTGAGCCGAGGATCGCGATGCCGAGGGAGCCGCCGAGTTCCATGGAGGTGTCGTTGGCGCCACCGCCGACGCCGAGTTCGGACTCGGGGAAAGAGCCCATGATGGTGTCGGTCGCCGGGGACACGCTCAGGCCGATCGCGAAGCCGAGCAGCATCATCGGTGTCAGGAAGTCGGTGTACGTGGAGCCCTTGTCGACCTGCGTGAGCAGGAAGACACCCGCCGTGCCTATCAGCATGCCGGCCACAACCATCGGCTTCATGCCCAGCTTCGGGGTCAGCTGCCCGGTCACCGCGGCGCCGAGGAAGACGGCGCCGGCCAGCGGCAGCAGCCGTACGCCGGTTGCCAGCGCGTCGTAGCCGAGGACGAACTGCAGGTACTGGGTGGAGTAGTAGATGGCGCCGAAGGTGCCGAAGAAGAAGAACAGCACCGCGAGCATCGCACCGCTGAAGGGGCGCAGCCGGAACTTGCGCACGTCCAGCATGGGGTGCGGGTGGCGTAGCTCCCACGCGACGAAGGCGACCAGGCCGACACCGGCGACCACCGCGGCGGCGATCGGGCCGGCGCCCCAGCCGAAGTGCGGGCCCTCGATGGTCGCGTAGACCAGGCAGCCGACCGAGACGATGGAGAGCAGACCGCCCACGTAGTCGATCCGGCCCATGCCTTCAGCCTTGGACGGCGGGATCAGGACCAGCGCGCCGATGACGGCGACGACGGCGATGGGGACGTTGATCAGGAAGGTCGAGCCCCACGCGTGGTCCTCCAGCAGCCATCCGGCGACCAGCGGGCCGACGGCGATGGCGAGACCGGACGTGGCGGTCCAGGCCGTGATGGCCCGCGTTCGCTCGCGCTTGGGGAAAGTCGCGACCAGCAGGGACAGTGTGGCCGGCATGACCACGGCGGCACCCACACCCATGATCGCGCGGGCCGTGATGACCAGTACGGTCTGGTCGACCAGGCTGCCCATCACCGAGCCGCCCGCGAAGATCACCAGGCCGGTGATCAGGGCGCCACGGCGGCTGTACTTGTCGCCGATCGAGCCCAGCACCAGCATCAGCGCGGCGTACGGGACGGTGTAGCCGTCGATGACCCACTGCAGATCACTGCTGGACAGACCCAGGTCCGTGGTCATGTCGGGCGCGGCCACGATCAGCGATGTGTTCGCCATGACCACGATCAGCAGACTCAGGCACAGCACGATCAGAGCCCACCAGCGGCGGGGATACGGCCCCGTCATCTTCTCGACGGGTGTGGTGGCGATCAAGGGCATGGGGGCTCCCAGGGACGGATTAATTGCACATCGATGGGTAGACTATTTTATTGCTCACCGATGTGCAAATTCTCCGAGGCCCACCACCCGTTCCCCTTCAAAAGGTGCTGATGTGACCAACGGACCACCCCCACACGCGCCACAGCGCCGCACGGCGCGCACCACCCGCGAACGCATCCTGGAGGCGGCCGGGCAAGAGCTGGGCCGCAACCCTGACAGCAGCCTCGCCGACATCGCCGAAGCCGCGGGCGTGGCACGTCGCACCGTCTACGTCCGCTTCGCCGGCCGGACCGCACTCGTCGAGGGACTCGCCGCGGATGCGGGGGAAGCGATACGCCTCGCGGTCACCGTCGCGAAAACGCCGTCCCCCGACCCGGCGAGTGCCCTGGCGCGCTTTGTCCTCACCCTGTGGCCGGTCGGCGATCGCTACCGCACACTCATCGCCCTCGCCTGCCGGGATCTGGGGGCCGATCGGGTGAGCGAACTCCTCTCCCCCGCCCGCGACACGGTCGCCGAGATCCTCGCCCGCGGCCAGCGGCAGGGCGTCTTCCACACCAGCGTTCCGCCCGGCCCCCTCAGCAGAGCCCTCGAAGCACACCTGCTGGCACTCCTGGACAGCGTCAACTCCGGGACCTGGGGCGACGACGGCACCGGCGCCGCCACCGCCGCGCTGATCGCCGCAGGCGTCGACCAGGACGACGCAGCTTCCACGGTCCAGCGTCTGCACGGCGCCGGGCACAGTCACCCCTCTGAAGGAGTCTCATGCGCCAGCCCCGCTACGGATATGAGGACGACGACGTCCCGTACGCGTCATTCGAGCCACCCGCGGCGCCCCGCAGGGCCCGACGGCCGGTCGTCGTCGGCGTCGTCCTGGTCGCGCTGACCCTCGTGCCCCTCGTGGTCGACCGGGTCGCGGCGGCCCACGTGGAGTCGCGCACGGCGAAGGCATTCCAGCAGGGCATGGACACGCCTGAACGGCCCGAGGTCCACGTCCGCGGCTTCCCGGTGCTGGCCCAACTGGCCTCCGGCACCCTGCGGCACGTGGACATCACCGCGCACGACATACCCGCCGACGGACCCGACCGCCCACTTCCGGTCTCCCGACTCGACCTCGCACTGGACGGACTGTCGAAGTCCGACGACGACACCGAGGCACTGGCACACTCGGCGGAGGCGACCGCCTACCTGTCGTACACGGACGTGTCCCACACTCTCGGGCTGGAGGTCTCCCAGGGCACCCGCCCGGGCCGGATCACTGCGCGCGTCCCGCTCCCCCTCGGCAGCGACGTCACCGTGACGGCCACCGTCTCGGCGGTCTCCGGCAACCGCGTCTCCTTCAAGGACTTCGAGGTCGCGGGCGGCGCACCGGCCACCACCCAAGCGCTGCTCGACAAGATCTTCGAGCAGCCGATCCCACTACGGAACGTCCCCGAGGGCCTGCACCTGCGCTCGGTCACCCCCACGGCGAGCGGACTCAGCGCCCGCTTCTCCGGCGAGTCGGTCACGTTCCGCCCCGACGGTGGGTCACAGAGCAACTCGGCTCAGGACAACTCGTCGTATCGCCAGGCGTGAGAACGAGGATGAGCCCTCGGCCGTCCACCGTCGCCTGAGCACCCGCGAGGTGGGGGCTGCGTACGGACCTGGCTCGCCGCCTTCGCCGCAGTCGGCCCTTACGAGGTCACCTCGCGCTTCTACCGCCCCATCCCTGAATGCATCGCCGGATTCGGGGGGGGGACGTGGCGCCCGGCATGATCGACACCGACATGCTCTCCGCTCACCGAGGAACCCGGGATGCGGCGGTCCGCGGTGGAGGCCGTACCGCTGGGCCGGATCGGCACCGCGGGCGAGGGATTACCGGTTGCCGCGACGAAGCGCCGTCGGCGTCTGTCCGAACCAGCGCCTGCAAGCACGCGTCAGGGCCGACTGTTCGGAGAAGCCCAGGGCGAGTGCCACGTGCGACATCGAAAGGGAGGACTCCGTGAGGTACTGGTGCGCCAGTTCCCTCAGCGCCTCGTCGCGCAGGTGGTCGAAGCTGGTTTCCTCCTCGGCCAGGCGGCGCTGCAGTGTCCTGGGGTGGAGCGCCAGCATTCTCGCCACCTGCTCAAGGCCCGCTCCCGCCCGCCCGCCGGGAGTTCGCGCCATCGCGGTGCGGACGAGGTCGGCCGTGGACGAGCCGGGCGCCGGGTAGTTCGTGTCGAGGTAGCTGGTCGCGACCCGGCGGATCGTCTCGTCGACGTCCTGGAGAGGGACGTCCATCAGACGCTCGTCGATGATCAGGGCACCGTGGGCACGTTCCGGTCGCACTTCGGCTCCGAAGAAGCGCACGTAACTCGACAGCGGGGCAGCGGGCGAGTGCGGCAGCAGCACGGCCCGGGGCCGGTATCCGCTCCTGACGACGAGGCCGAGAAGCCGGTGGGCCGTGGCGAGACCCAGGTCCATCGCCTGACGGGCGGGCGGGCGGGGGTCGAGCACCATCTCGAAGCGCATCGCGACGTGGCCGGGGAACTCCTGGCCCGCGGGGACCAGCGCCAGGGTGAGCGACGGGCTGTGCACGAACAGGTACTGCGCCGCGGTCTGGATCATCTCCCGCACGGTCGGCGTGTTCTGCAGGACCAGGGCCAGTGGTCCAAGTGCGGTCGGGTCCTGCGCATGCGCCATCCGCAGACCGAAGTCCGGGCAGCGCAGACCTACCGCCGACGCCTCCAGCAGATGCATCGCAGCGCGCGCCGGAACCAGGGCATCCTCCTCGTCCAGCGCCTGACCGGGCAGACGCGCCGATGCGAGCAGCGCGTCCGGGTTCCCGCCGAGCTGGCGGACCAGACTCGCCCAGCCCCGCAGGGTCGCGGCCCGCACCAATGGTTCCATGTCGTGCAAAGTAAAAATTCTGTCGCATGATGTCAAGCAAACCCTCGTGCACCGCGCCACACTCACTGCTGGCGCCCGTTACTTCGAGTAGCGGACACGCCTCTGCGGGCCCAGGGACAGGCTCGCCAGCCAGCGGGTCACACGCCAGGTCCGGCCGCCGGGACGCGTCGCGGACAGGGCAGGGTGACCGCCCGACTTCAGTCGGGCTGCTGCCCTGAGCCCACCCGGCATCGACCTGCGGCCCGCCCGCACCCATCGGAAGGCATCGAGCCGCGTGAACGCATTCGCAGACAGGGTCGCCGTCATCACCGGAGCGGGCTCCGGCATCGGCCGGGCGCTGGCCGTCGCACTCGCCTCCAAGGGGGCCAGGCTGGCCCTGTCCGACGTCGACACCGCAGGGCTCGCCGCAACAGTACGGCGAGTCGAGGCGTTCGGCGCCGACGTCGAAGCAGCGCGGGTCGACGTCTCCGAGCGTGAGGCCGTCTTTCGCTACGCCGGTGAGGTCGTCGGTCGGTTCGGGCGGGTCCATCAGCTCTACAACAACGCCGGCATCGAGTACCACGGCGCGTTCGAGCGCTCCGCTCTCGAGGACGTCGAACGGATCATGAACGTCGATTTCTGGGGCGTGGTGAACTTCAGCAAGGCGTTCCTGCCGCACCTGATCGCGTCGGGGGACGGACACCTGGTCAACGTCTCGAGCCTGTTCGGCCTGATGTCGGTGCCCGGGCAGAGTGCCTACAGCTCGGCGAAGTTCGCGGTGCGTGGCTTCACCGAGTCGCTGCGCCAGGAGATGCTGGCGGCCGGCCACCCCGTCAAGGTCACGTGTGTGCACCCGAGCAGCGTCAAGACGGCCATCGCACGCAACGCGGGTGTGCCGGCCGGCGACGACCGAGCCGCAGTGGTCAACCTCTTCGACCGCAAGCTGGCCCGCATCTCCCCCGACGACGCGGCACGGACGATTCTGCGCGGCGTCCGCAGGAACAAGGCACGTGTCCTCGTCGGCGCCGACGCGAAGTTCCTCGACGCCTTCGTCCGCATCGTGGGGCCTTCCTACCAGCGCGTCACCGCGGCCGTCGCGGCGCGAGCACTTACCGACCACTGAACCGGCAGCACTGGCAACCGGCCGTCGTGGACGACTCGGCCACGACGCGCCCGAACATCACAGCATCCATGAGGTAGAGGAGAGCCACCGATGCCTACTCCCCCGACCAGCCCGCTCCTGCGCCCCTTGCGGATCGGCCCGCTCACCGTGCCGGGCCGGCTCTACAAGTCGGCGACCAGCGAGACCCGTGCCACCGACGACGGGTACGTGACGGACGAACTGCTCGAGTTCTACGAACCGATGGTGCGGGCCGGTACCCCGCTCATCGTCACAGGCAACCTCTACGTCTCTCTGCAGTCCAAGTCCGCCGGACGTCAGGCCGGCATCGACGCCGACGACAAGAAGGCCGGACTGCGGGACTGGGTCGACCTGGCGCACAGCGGCGGCAGCCTCCTGATCGCCCAGCTCAACCACGGTGGTCGCCAGATGGTCAGGTCGGCCGACCCCGGCAAGTCACCTGTGTCCGCGTCAGCGGTGCGCGAGCCTCTGTACGGGACGAAACCGAGGCCCCTGCGCCGGGACGAGATCCCGGCCGTGGTGGAGACCTTCGCGGCCGCCGCGGAGCGGGCCCGGGGCGTGGGGTTCGACGGCGTACAGATCCACGCCGCCCACGGCTACCTGCTCGGCCAGTTCCTCACCCCGCACACCAACCGCCGCACCGACGGGTACGGCGGCAGCCTCGACAACCGGATGCGCCTGCTGCGCGAGGTGTACCGGGCGATACGCACCCGCGTCGGCGACGACTTCCCCGTACTGCTCAAGCTGAACGGCACCGACATGCTCCCCCTGCGCCGCGGGGCGACGACTGCCGAGCTCGTGCGCGTCGCCAAGGTGATGGAAGGCGAAGGCATCGACGCGGTCGAGATCTCGAGGGCGCACTACGAGTCGTGGCCGGGCATGATCCTGGGACACTACAAAGGGTTCATCCGCGGACAGATCACCGAGGGCTCAGGGATGTCGATGACGCGTCGGCGACGCCTGGCGATGCTGGCTGCCGCCCCCGTCATCGAACGTGTCGCAGAGCGTCTCGCCCCTGGCGGCGAGGGCTTCAACCTCCCCCAGGCCGAGCAGTTCACCGCGCGGCTGGACATCCCGGTGATCTGCGTCGGTGGGTTCCACACGAGGGAAGGGATGGAGTCGGCCGTCGACAGCGGCCGCTGCGATGCCGTCTCGGCGGCCCGAGCCATGATCGCCGACCCGTTCCTGTTCAGGAACGTGCAGGACCCCATGCCGGGTCGGCCGGTGTGCGAGTACCGCAACGGATGCATCGCCCGTTTCGGCGGCAAGGCGATCGACTGCTACGTCGAGCCGATCCGCATCCAGAAGAACCACATGCTGCGACGGACGGAGCAGGCGTGAACCACATCCCGAGCGACCACGAGCCCTTTGGCACCCGCCTGGGCAGCCCGATCACCGGGAGTAGGACGGCTCCGGTACCGACCACTTCGGGAATCTTCCCGGTGTGGCTCCGCGAGGACCTGCCGAGAGAAGTCGCCCGCCAGTACTGGAAAGGACCGCACGCGCAGATCGTCGCGCGGCTGCCCAGCATCGCCGAATACCTCCAGCATCACTTCTCCCCCACCGATCACGGCTACTGGCCCGCGTCTCCTACGGTGGGCACCGTCGTCCCCCCGAACTGGCGCTGTGACGGCATCGCCGAGGTCCGGATGGTGAGCATGGCCGGCGCGCTCACCATCCCGGTCCATATGCGAGAGGTGTACCTCGACGAGCAGAACGTCTTCGACCGGGTGCTCGGAAACCTGACCGGCCCACGGGGAGGCCGCTGGTGGACCGACGGCCACGACGTCGGCGTCGGCCACCGCACCGTCCTGCTGCTGCGCCGACGTCGCGGATTGAGCCGCCGCGCGTTCCGCAGATACGTGCACGAGCGCATCGGTCCCGCGCTCCACGAGGCTGGTGCGCGTGACCTCCGCACGTACACCTTCCTGCCCTGGACCTCGCTTCCGCATCCCACGCCCGGCATCTCGCACGACAATCCGACCTTCCGCCGCTACCACGGATGTGTCGTCCTCGGAGCCGACAACCGCGCCGCCGTGGACGAGATCCTGGCGTCCAAGCAGATCGCCGATCTGGTCGCCGATCAGCACACGGTCATGACGGCCGTCCACGCATTCACTGTCGAGCACACCGAGCCGGTCATCAGGACGGGCGCTCCGGTCCGGCCCTGAGGCAGGCCACCCGGGGGGCTGCGCGAGCTCGGTCAGTTGATGGCGGCACGGCGTCTCCCACAGGCGCGGGGGCAAGGTCACGGTAGTGACTGCAAACGGATGGCATGGAGAAGCCATGAGCAACCGGGCAGACGTCACCTTCGAGTCGGGCGGTGAGAGGTGGGCGGCATGGGCTGCCCGGCACTGTTTCAGCTGTGTGAGAGAGAATTGATGATCAACGGCCGGTGGCCGGCGTCGGGCCTCACCGGCCGTGCACAGCCGTGATCGGTGCGGCGCCATCTCCGGTCGGCACGGTGGTCGGGTCGTCGAGGATCCGGTCCCGGCCCACCTGGACGGCCCCGTGGAGTGTGGCGTCGGCACCGAGGACGCCGACGGACACGGTGAGCCCCACGCCCGGGATCTCGGTGCGGCGTCCGGTGAGGCGGGCGTCGATGCCGGGGGTCAACCAGGGCGCCCACTCGGCGAGATAGCCGCCGAGGACGGCCTCGCCGGCGTCGGTGGCGCTGGCGACGGCCAGGAGTGCGGCGCCCAGGGCATGGCCGGCGCGGTCGAGCGCCGCAAGCGCTTGAGGGTCCCCGGACCGCAGGCGACGGCTGAGTTCGGCGCGGTCGTCGCCGGGCCGTTGCCCCGGGGCCGGGGCGCCCATCCCGGCAGCAGCGATCAGGGCCCTGAGACTGAGATAGGAGTCCAGGCAACCGCGCGAACCGCACAGGCAGGACCGGCCGTCGAGGGACACCGGGACATGGCCGATCTCGCCGGCCATGCCATGGCTGCCCTGATGGACACGGCCTCCTATGAGCAGTCCGCCGCTGACTCCGATCTCGCCCTTGACGTAGACGACGGTGTCGGGCCGGCTGACGCCGGCGGCGGCCAAGGCGTGGTACTCGGCGAGTGCGGCCACGTTCGCCTCGTTGACGACCTCGACCGGACAACCCAGGTCAGGCAGGTGTCCGGTGACAAGTCCTGCCAGATCGGTCACCCCCCACCCGAACCCGATGGCCGCCCCCACCACACCCTCGATCACCGGCCCAGGCACAGCGATGACAACCCGCCCCACATGCGCACCCCCGGCCCGAGCGACAGTCCGCTCGACGGCCCGGGCGATCATTGCGGCCACGGGCCCGGGCTTCCGCCCGGCCTTCCACCTGGGCATCAGCCCACCGGTCGGCCCCGTTCGCCGCTCGGCATCCGGCCCAGCCACCGCTCCCGCATCCGGTCCGGTCACAGCCCCGGCCGTCCGCCCCACCGCCCCTTCCCCCGGCGGACCGCCCGGCGGCCCAGGAGCCCCCAGCGGCACGTCATGCGCCACCCGCTCCGCATGAACCACCGCACCCCCAAGATCGGCGGCCCACACACGCACGTACTCCCACGACACCTGGACGGCCACGGTCCACACCCGCCCGGGAACCAGCCGCAGCAGACGTCTAGGCCGCCCCCGCCCGCCCGAGAGCGCGGCGCCCGCCTCCTCCACCAGCCCCCGCTCGATGAGATCCGCGACCAGCGCAGTCACCGAGGCGTGCACCAGCCCGGTGGCGGCGGCGATCTCGGTGCGCGCACAGGGGCCGAACGCCTCGATATGGCGGAGCACGAGGGACAGGTTGGCGCGGCGCACGTCCGCGGAGTCGGCTGGACTGATCACGCAACCGATTGTCCCCGACCGGTCTGGTAGCGTGGAACCATATTTTTCACACGTTGAAAAATTTAGCTGAGGGTTCCCTGAGAAGTCGACGAAATTGTTGACGATCCGCTCGAAACATCACTAGCTTCACGAATGCCAACACAAAGGGCAGGCGATGAACCGCGTGATGAGGAGAGCGACCATGCAGCACAGGGCAATCAAGCGAAGGAACGTCGTCATCGGGATCGGCGCGACCGCCGGTGTCGCCGCAGTCGGCGGCATCGCGCTGACGGCGCAGGCGTCGAGCGACAAGCAGGGCTCCACGACATCCTCCGACGCCCTGGTCTTCGACAAGGACGACTACACCGAACTGACCGAGACGCTCGCGGACGCGTCCGGTACCGACCACTCGGTGACGTACCACTTCTACAAGCCCCGCAACTACGTCACCAACCCCAGCGACGACACCCACCAGAGCCTGGTCGTCAGCGTCCCCGTCAAGATCGACGGCAAGGCCGTCGACGCCTCCAGGGCGCCGATCGTCCTGGCGAACGCGGTGGGCGCCTACATGCCGTCGACCGTCGCGACCGCAACGGGTGTGGGGCAGGCCGCGCTGGAAATGGGCGCCATCGGCGGCGGCACCGGAACCGGCGGGATGCCGTCCGGGATGCCCACCGACGGGTCGATACCCAGCGGCATGCCCTCGGGCGGTCCGGGCGGCGGCACGGGGGCCATCAACGGCATGGTCAACCTCGCGAAGCTCGCGCTGGTGGCGGGCTACGTCGTCGTCGAGCCCGGCACCCGCGGCCGCAGCCTGACCGACTCGTCCGGCACCTACTACGGAACGGCCCCGGCGGTCATCGTGGACCTGAAGGCCGCGGTGCGCTACATCCGCTTCAACAAGGGCCGCCTGCCCGGCAACGCCACCCGGATCGTCTCCACCGGCACCAGCGCCGGTGGTGCCTCGTCCGCCCTGCTCGGCGCGTCCGGCGACAGCAAGATCTACGACACGTACCTGAAGGAGGCCGGTGCCGCCGAGGCCTCCGACGCGATCTTCGCGACCGGCGCCTGGTGCCCGATCACCGACCTGGAGCACGCCGACGGCGCCTACGAGTGGAACTGGGGCACCAACGTCACCCAGTCCACCGGCAAGGTCGTCGACCAGACGGTGTCGAAGGAACTGCAGTCCCAGTTCGCGGAGTACCAGGCGAAGTTGAAGCTGCGCGGCCTGAACGGCTACGGAACCCTGACCGCCCGCAACTACGACGACTACCTGCTCCAGACCTATCTCCAGGCGTCCGCGACCAAGTACCTCGCCGCCCTGTCGGATTCGGGCCGCGAGACCTACCTGGCCAAGAACACGTTCATCACCTGGTCCGGCGGCAAGGCGACCTTCACGTGGGAGAACTACCTCGCGCACGTGGGCGCGCGGAAGAAGACCACGCCGGCCTTCGACGCCTTCGATCTGTCTGCGGGTGAGAACAACGAGTTCGGCACCGGTACGACCGAGTCGCGCCACTTCACGGCGTACAGCGCCAAGAACGACAGCACGGGCCTGAGCAGCACGCGCGTCGGGAGCGACATCCCCGAGAAGCTGCGGCTGATGAACCCGATGTACCACCTGCTCGAAGAGCGCAACCCGAACCGCTCCAAGCACTGGTGGATCCGGCTGGGCACCAGCGACACCGACACCTCGCACGTCATCTCCGCCAACCTCGCCGCCGCCGTGGACAACGTCGGCGACAACGTCAACCACTCCTTCTACTGGGACCAGGGCCACGCCACCAACGAAGACCCGGGCGACTTCCTCGAGTGGGTCGCCAAGGTGACCGGCTACAAGAAGTAGCCCGGGTCGGGCACCCCCGCAACGAGTCGCCGGCGTCTCACCGAGTACGTCACCGAAGGGCCCCACCGTTTACGGTGGGGCCCTTCGGCGTGCCTTGATGCAGTCGGCCCGCCTCAGGGGCGGTTGACGTCCTCGTACACGGCGAGCAACCCGCGCACCGCACCGCCGACAGCGGCGACGTACATCCGCAGCACGTGGTCGAGCTCCTCCTCGGGGTGGGCCAGCCACCAGTGGCCGAGCTGCTCACCGATACCCGAGATGACGTGGGCGGCCGCCAGGAGGCTTGGTCGATCGAGCCCTACGGGATAGGGCGAGGCAACGTCCGCGATGCGCTCGATGGTCTGCCGCCGGAGCTTGATGAGCTGTTCGGCCATGTCGCCGCCGAGCCCGGAGGAGGAGGTGAACAGCAGCGCCCACCGGCGTGGGTCGTTGGCGACGAGTTCGAGGAAGACGCGGCCTCCGGCGGTGATCAACTCGTCCATGTCGCCACCGGCCGTCGCGATCGCCGTGACAAGGGTGTCCTCGAACTCATGGCGGGCCCGTCGCACGCACGCCACGAAGATGCCCTCCTGTGATCCGTGGTGCTGGTACACGACCGGACGGCTGACGCCGGCGGCACGGGCGATGTCCTCGACGGAGACGCCTTCGTAACCGCGCTCGGTGAACAGGTCCTCGGCGACGTCGAGCAGCTGCTCTTCCCGCTGCTTGCCGGTCAGGCGTCGGCGTGCTGCGACGGCCACGTGTCCTCCGAATGGTTCCGTACCTGGCGGGCTCATTGACAATCCAACTTACGAACCGTAACTTACGATCCGTAAGTTACACATCGTAACCTTCTGGCCGGGAGTATCGCATGAGACTGGGGATGGACCGCGGGGCGCTGGTCGCGTGGGACCCGGACGGCAAGGAGTGGGTCGTTGTCGGCGAGCGGTGGAACCACGACCTGCTGGCCTTCCTGGCCGACGGGGAAGAAGCGGTGCGTGAGGCCGAGCGCGTGTTCGCCGATCCGGAGCGGGCCTCGGGCCGGGCGCCGGGTGGGCTGCCGTTCGCGCCGGCTTCGCTGCGCGCGTTCGCCCTGTGGGAGTCCCACATGGTCAATGGGGCGAGGGGCATGGTCGCCGTGTTCGGCTCATCGGGCGTCCGTCGGCTGACGCGGGGATTCGAGGCGGTGACCGGTCGCGTACTGCCTCCGTTGCGCCCCAAGGCCAACTACTACCGCGAGCCGCAGTTCTACATGGGCAATCACCGCTCGGTACTACCGGACGGAGCCGACGTGGCATGGCCGTCGTTCGCCCAGGTCCTTGACTTCGAGCTGGAGTTGGGCGTCGTCATCGCCCGCGAGGTCAGGGACTGCACGCCGGCCGAGGGACTGGCCGCCATCGGCGGCTTCGTCGTCATGAACGACTGGAGCGCCCGTGACACCCAGTGGGACGACACCCGGCGCGGCACGTTCGGCGGCGTGGTGAAGGCCAAGACGTTCGCCGGTGCCATGTCGGCGGTGGTGGTGACGGCCGACGAAGTTCTGCCCCGGTGGCGCGACCTGACCGGCCGGGCGCTGGTCAACGGGGAAGTATGGGCGCAGGGCAGCACCGCCTCACCCCTGCATGACCTGGGGGCAGCCGTTGCCTATGCCGCACGCGGTGAGTCCCTCGGCCCCGGCGAGATTCTGTCGAGCGGCACTCTGCCGGGCTGCTGCGGGCTGGAGATGCGCCGCTTCCCCCGTCCCGGCGACGAGGTTCGCCTTGAGCTCGATCTGGCGGCCGGGGAACCGGTCACGCTCACCAACACCCTTGGTGCGCGTCCGCGCCGTACCTCCGAGGACAAGCGGGGCGTGGCCGTGGTGACCGGCTGCGACTCCGGCATCGGCAAGGAACTGGCCAGGGAGTTGCACCGCCGCGGCCGCACCGTGTACGCGACTGGACTGAAGGCGGAGGCCATGAACGACCTGGCCGCCGCCGGACTGCGGGTCGCCGCCCTCGACGTCACCGACCCCGCGAGCGTGAACGCATTGATCAAACGCCTCGCCGCAGACGGTGAAACGGTGGACCTGCTGGTCAACAACGCCGGCTACGGCGCCATGGGCCCGGTGATCGAGATGCCGATCGCCGATGTGCGCCGGCAGTACGAGGTGAACGTATTCGGCCTGCTCACGGCCACACAGCAGTTGGCTCAGGGCATGATCGAAGCCGGTCGAGGCACCATCGTGAACATCGGATCGACCTCAGGGCTGCTGATCTCACCCTTCGCCGGCGTCTACTGCTCCACCAAGTCCGCGGTCCATGCGCTCACCGATGCCATGCGGATGGAGCTCGCGCCCTTCGGGATCGCCGTCGTACGCATCGAACCGAACCAGATTCGCACCCGCTTCGGCGACACCGCAACCGCTGGCCTGGCCGCTCGCATCTCAGCGGATTCGCGGTACTTCAGGCTGCGTGACGCGATGACCTCCCGCGCCCAGGGATCGCAGACCAGCAACGCCATGCCAGCCGATGAGTTCGCCCGCAAGGTCGCCGACGCCGTGCTGTCCGACAAGCCCCCCATCAGGCTGAAGCTCGGCCGCGAAGTGTGGCCCTACACCCTGCTCAAGCCGTTCCTGCCCTCCCGCCGGATCGACGCGATCCTGAGCAATCGCTTCGGCCTGGACAGGCTCAGCGCATAGGGGCGATCGTGACCCGCCACACACTGGTGTCGTCATAAGCCAGTTCGCCTTCCGGGACGGGCGCGAAGTTGTGGTTCTGCCACCCTTCCGCGACCAAGCGGGCCGTCATGTCGGTGGCCAGGGAGCGGAATTCGTTACGAGGTGGCACGACTGACCAGGTCGCGACGGTACGAAGACATGCTGAGAAGATACGACGCGTCATTGTGGTGAGGCTGCCCGTTTTCATCGCACGACCAGAGACCGCCGCGAGTCTGGCGGTAACGGAAGGTAAGCGGTGCCCATCACGCCTCGAATACCGCCACAGCATCACACCGGCTCTCCCACAGGCGGCTCTCTGGGGAGAATCTGGGCGGCGCTGGGGAGCGCGTGGGGAGAATCAGCTGCGCAACGCGGCATGCCACTGAAAAACGCGGAAATCGCCATCCGCGCAGGTCAGTGTCGGCGACGGCTGAAAAGTGGACCAGTAGCGACGCTTGGGTTCTAACGCTTGTCGCAACATTCCTTGATCATTCGGTGTGTGTTCATGGCGAGGCGGGGACGTAAGCGCAGGCTGGAGCTCGAAGGCCGAGTACTGGCGCCTTCTGCGGGCCGGGGTGGGCAGCGTCGAGGCGTGCAGGCGACTCGGGATCGGACGGAAGACCGGGTACCGGTGGCGGGCGGAGAACGGTGGCCTGCAACCGGACCATCTTCCAGAGACCTCCCGGTCTGGCCGGTACCTGTCGCTGCTGCAACGCCGGAGGATCGCCTCATTGCGCGGACGCGGCCTGACCATTCGCGAGATAGCCAGCCTGCTCGGACGGGCACCATCGACGGTCAGCCGGGAGCTGCGGCGCAACAGCCGCCCGCACGACTACGGCAGATACGACGCCGACGGCTCACCGCAAACGAGCCGGACGCCCCAGACGCGCCAAGCTGGCCACGGATCCCGAGCTGAAGGCCGAGGTGCAGTCCAAGCTGGATCAGGAGTGGAGCCCGGAGCAGATCGCCTCTCACCTGCGGTCCCGTTGACCCGATCACCCCGAGCGGCATCTTGCCACGAGGCCATTTATCGAGCCCTCCACCAAAGCGCAAAGGGCGGCCTGAGTGTGGGACCTTGACCAGGAAACTCCGCACCGGCCGGCCGCTGAGAAAGAAGCGTCGCCGCCCTGACCAGCGCATGCCCAGGTTTGTCGCACCCGCCGTCCTCATCGACTCCAGGCCACCGATCATCGAGTTGCGCAAGCGTCTCGAGGACTGGGAAGGAGACCCCGTCGTGGGCGTCCCCAGCCAGTCCGCCGTCGCCGCCCTTGTCGACCGACGCACCCGCCATCTCCGCCTGATCCCGCTGCCTGACGGGCACTCGGCCACCTGCGCGGCGCCCTCATAACCTTAGCGAGCTACCAGAGCAAGCCCGTCGGAGTCTCACCTGGGACCAAGGCTCCGAAATGGCCCGTCATCACGAACTCGCTCCCTACTTCGCCGACGGTATCCTCTTCGCCCGGCCGGGCAGCCCCTGGCAGCGGGGCACGAACGAGAACACCAACGGCCTGGTCCGCCAGTACCTGCCCAAGCGCACGAACCTATCCCTCCACACCGCTGACGACCTCCGCGCGATCGAGCACCGGCTCAACAACCGACCCCGCAAAACCCTGAGTTGGCGGACCCTAGCTCAAGCATTCGCCGCCGCACTGGCACCATGAGCCTGCAACGTTGCGACGATCATGCGAATCCACCTTAGAACCCAAGCGTCGGAAGTGGGTCACGATTCACGCGTCGCCGACAGGTCAGAGGCGACTGAAACCGTATCGCCGCAGGTCAGCACCCCCAAGTAGACAACTTCAAGAAGATCTCTTCGTCTCCTGCTTCGCGAATCGTGTTTCGCCTGCCACGCTCCCAATCCGCCCTGGCCCTGCCCGCGCACGACCAAGATCCGGACCATACACGGGCCAAAGTCGGCCAACACTCTTAGAACCTCGCATTCGCACTGGTCAGGGCCATGTACGTGATGTACCACCAGCAGACGAAGAACCTGCTCAGCGGTCTGCACGAGTGGCTGAACATGACTGCTTGGCACCACGAAATCCCAGGCGATCACGCTCGACCGGCCTCGGCAAGCCGTCCGCTACCGGGTCACCATCCGTGTCCTCAATTCGGCCGACAAGGGGATGTGGTTCAAGCTCCCTCCGGCGTCGACTCACTCGTATTCGGCATCCCCGGAAGACGGGGCAAGGGGTCAATCGTCCGCGCGTAGCCGTACGAACACTCCAACGGAGTCCGAGCCGACGAGGCTGCCCCTGAACCGGAGGCCGAGCGGACTGAGCATCGTCCACGCCCAGGAGTTCACGGGCGCGCAACCCGCACACTCCCGTTCACGCCCGCACACGTGACCCCCACTCACTCAGCGTCGATACTTTCGAGAGAAGGCTTCCAGAAGCACCTAACTGCACGCCAGCCACACCTGACGAACCGTCACCAAAATCAGCGTTGAGTCAGCATCAGTACCGCCGGAGCCCGCTTCCGACCGCCACGCACCGCCAAGATCGACAACTGAACAGTCTTAGTCTGACCTGCGAAGACACAGGCCAGAGGCTCATCCGTTAATCTCACCAGGAGGTACCCATGAAGATGCTCATCAACGTTCCGGAGACCGTGGTCACCGACGCGCTGCGGGGCATGGCGGCGGCCCATCCCGAGCTGACCGTCGACGTGGAGAACCGGGTGATCGTACGGCGGGACGCTCCCGTGGCCGGAAAAGTGGCCCTCGTCTCGGGTGGCGGTTCGGGGCACGAGCCGCTGCACGGAGGGTTCGTGGGACCCGGGATGCTGTCGGCGGCCTGTCCGGGTGAGGTGTTCACGTCTCCTGTGCCCGACCAGATGGTGCGGGCCGCGGCGGCCGTGGACAGCGGGGCGGGCGTGCTGTTCGTGGTGAAGAACTACACCGGCGACGTCCTCAACTTCGACATGGCGGCCGAACTCGCCGAGGACGAGGGCATCCAGGTCGCGAAGGTCATCGTCAACGACGACGTCGCCGTCACCGACAGCCTCTACACGGCCGGGCGGCGCGGTACGGGCGGCACGCTGTTCGTGGAGAAGATCGCCGGCGCGGCGGCGGACGAGGGGCGCCCGTTGGAGCAGGTGCGCGCCATCGCCCAGCAGGTCAACGACAGTTCCCGCAGCTTCGGCGTCGCGCTCGGCGCCTGCACCACCCCGGCCAAGGGCAGCCCCACCTTCGATCTGCCGCCGGGCGAGCTGGAGTTGGGCGTCGGCATCCACGGCGAGCCGGGCCGGGAGCGGCGGCCGATGATGACCTCGGGCGAGATCGCCGACTTCGCGGTGGAAGCGGTACTGGAGGATCTGAACCCGCGCAATCCCGTGCTGCTGCTGGTCAACGGGATGGGCGCGACACCGCTGCTGGAGCTGTACGGGTTCAACGCGGAGGTGCACCGGGTGCTGGCCGGGCGCGGGGTCGCCGTGGCCCGCACGCTGGTCGGCAACTACGTGACCTCGCTCGACATGGCGGGCGCCTCGGTGACCCTGTGCGAGATCGACGAGGAGTTGCTGCGGCTGTGGGACGCGCCGGTGCGCACGGCGGGTCTGCGCTGGGGCATGTGAGCCCGGGTACGGCAGTGACCGACATACCCACCACGCACGCACCTACCACGCAAGGAGACCCCGTGCTCGACGCCGACTTCTTCCGCCGCTGGATGACGGCGACGGCCGTGTCCGTGGGCCATGAGGCGGAGCGGCTCACCGCCCTGGACTCGCCGATCGGCGACGCCGATCACGGCAGCAATCTGCGGCGCGGCTTCAACGCCGTGGCCGACGTCGTGGAGAAGGAGGCGCCGGACACGCCCGGCGCGGTCCTCGTCCTCGCCGGACGCACCCTCATCTCGACGGTCGGCGGCGCCTCGGGGCCGCTGTACGGAACGCTGCTGCGCCGCACCGGCAAGGCGCTCGGCGAGGCGGCCGAGGTGAGCGCGGAGCAGTTCACGGACGCGCTGCGCACAGGGGTGGACGCGGTGATGGCGCTCGGCGGTGCGGCGCCCGGCGACAAGACGATGATCGACGCCCTCGTGCCCGCCGTGGACGCCCTCGCCACCTCGTTCGCCGCCGCACGGACGGCCGCCGAACAGGGCGCCCTCGCGACCGTGCCCCTGCAGGCCCGCAAGGGCAGGGCGAGTTATCTCGGCGAGCGCAGCATCGGCCACCAGGACCCGGGGGCCACCTCGGCGGCGCTGCTGATCGCGGCTCTCGCGGAGACCGCCGGTGAGTGACGGGACCGGCCTGGTCGGGGTCGTGCTGGTGTCGCACAGCGCGGCGGTGGCCGCCTCGGTGGCGGATCTGGCCCGGGAGCTGGTCGGCGGCGGTGCGGCCGTTCCCGTCGCCGCGGCGGGCGGCACCGAGTCCGGCGAACTCGGCACGAGCGCCGAACTGATCACCGCGGCGGCCCGTTCCGTGGACCGGGGTGCCGGAGTCGCGGTCCTGATGGACCTGGGCAGCGCTGTCCTCACGGTGAAGGCGCTCCTCGCAGAGGGCGACGAACTCCCGGACGGCACCCGCCTGGTGGACGCGCCGTTCGTCGAGGGAGCGGTGGCGGCGGTCGTCACGGCGTCGACGGGAGCCGACCTGGCGGCGGTGGAGGCGGCGGCCGCGGAGGCGTACACGTACCGCAAGGTGTAGGGGGGCGGGAGCGGCGGGCAACAACGGTTCGAGGACCGGCCCGCCGCTCCCCCATGGGCCTGCTCAGCCGCCGTCCTCGGCCCCGGCACGGCCGACGCCCTCGCCCACGAACTCCTTCGCCAGCCGCTCCCCCACCTCCACCGCCGCGGCATGGTCCTCGATCGGCGACACCCTGGAGTTCTTGAAGACGATGTACGTGACACCGGAGGCCGTTCCGCCGCCGTGCGGGTCGGGATTGATGCCCAGCGCGTCGGCGGTCGCGTAGGACGCCTCGCCGATGATGTCGCGGGGGCCGGTGTCGCCGACGACCGCGTACTGCACCCGGTCCTTGTAGACGACGGCCGCGACCGAGCCGCCCCGGATGCCGTAGTCGCGGTAGTTCCAGATGCTGCTGGCGACCGGTACGACGATGAACGGCAGCCGCGCGGCGTCCAGTTGGCGGCCGTCGGACTGCTGGTAGGCGGTGGTGTCGGCGAAGTACGGGTCGGTGCTGCTGTTGCAGCGCGGCCCGGCCTGGCCGTCGCAGTCGATGTCCATGTCGGCCGTCCAGTAGACGGCCTCCTCGGTGCCGCAGACCGGGATGTCCGCGCGGGCTCCGGCGTCGCTGCGGTAGTGGCCGTTGGACACAGGAGTGCAGCCTTGCACCCTGGCCAGCAGGTCGACGGCCCGGACGCTGCCCTCGTACCGCGCCGGCTCGTTCGTGTGAGCGGCTGGCAGCGCGGTCGGGGCGAGCAGGGCGGCACCGGCCGCGGCGAGTGTCAGCGTGTGGACACGCACGATAGGGGCCCTCTCCTGGGGGATCTGACGGACACTCGGCCCAATCTGGTGCCGGTCCGATCACGCGTCCACCGTTAGGGGGCCGTACGGTGCATGCCCCGAACTCGCGACAGGGGCCGGGCGCCTGAGCCCGTGTCGGCTCCGGCGACCCGGCCACCCGTGACGGCGCGGGTCCTGCGACGACAGCGGTTCCGCGCCCATGACATGAACTGCCCAGACAGCAGGGCGAGTTCAGCCTTGACGAGCCTCAGCATACGTAATCACGGCGGACACGCAGCAACCGCACCCCTCTTGATGCACACGCCCCAGCGGGTCCATATTGGTCCGGACCAATACCGTGCGGGAGGGGCGGAGGAGGGGACAGCTGTGCGACGCGTGGCCAGGTACGTCACGTCCGTCTGCGGGACACTGCTGCTCACCGTCTCCTGCACCTGGACCGGGGACGCGGGCGGGAGCGACACGGACGGTGGGCTCCCGCCCGCCCCGGCCGGGGTCACGGCCGCAGCGGGCAGCGCGACCAGCGTGCACGTGATGTGGAACCGCGCACCGGACGGTCCCGAGGTCTCCGCGTACGAGGTGTATCGCGGCACGGCGAAGGTGAGGGAAGTCCCCGGGTCGGAACACATGGTGGACGTCGTCGGACTCACCCCGTCCACCACGTACGTCTTCACGGTGCGGGCCCGGAACAAGGCCGGGCACTCCGGCCCCCGCAGCAAGACCGTCCGCGCGACGACCCCAGCAGCGTCCGCGACGGACACCACCGCCCCGACCCGCCTCGGCCGCACGCGGGGCGAGACCACCGGCAGCCGGTCGGTGCTGCTGTCCTGGGACGCGTCGACGGACAACCGGGAAGTGGCCTCGTACGACATCCACCAGGGCGCGGCGAGAATCCACACGGTGACCGGGGACCGGACGACGGCCGTGGTCACCGGTCTTCGGCCGGGCACCCGCTACACCTTCACCGTCCGCGCCCGGGACGCCGCCGACAACGTCTCCGCGGCCGGCTCCCCCGTACGTCTGACGACCGCCCCGGGCTCCGACACCGGACAGGGGACCGCCCCCACCGGCTTCCGGGCGGCGACCCATCGCACGGACGGGGCGTACTACCTGGACCTGTCCTGGATCCCGCCGCGCGCGGACGGCGTGATCACGGAGTACGAGATCCACCTCGACGGACGTCCGGCCACCTCGCTGGTGTGGGGCGGGCCCGTTCCGAGCGGGCGGGCGTCGTACAGCTTCTATGTGGGCCGGGAGGCGGGGACGGAGTACCGGGTGCGGATCAGGGCGCGGCTGCCGGACGGGACGTGGGGCGGGTTCTCGGCGGAGCGGACGGCGGTGACGGCGGCGTAGAGCCGAGGGGGCCCACCGCGGTCCCGGACCACCGTGACAGCCCATCACCGGTCCGCCGTACGAACGAATCCGTCACCTGCCCGGTCGCCGTCCGGGTGCGGGCCGGGGCAGGGGCACGTTGGCTGGCCCCGAGGCAGCACGGGCGATCCCCGACCCTCGGCGGCGCATGGGACGTACCGCCAACCGTGCCGCCGGAGGGCAGTCCACATGCGAACCGTTCCATTCCTCCTCCGATCCGGCCTGACCGTGGCGGCCGCCGCAGTGCTTCCGCTCGCCCTGACCGCCCAGACCGCTTCGGCGGCCGGGATCTCGGTGAGCACCAGCGGGTCCACGGTCTCGGTGACCACCACCGCGTGCCCCACCAGCAGCGGCAGCGGCTACGGCAGCGCCTCGCTCCTCAACAGCAGTCAGCGGTCCTTCAACGAAGGGCGTGTGGAGCCGCTCTCGGGCACGAGCGCCAGCCAGTCCGCCGTCTGGTCGGGCGTCAGCCCCGGCACCTACACCGTCACCGTGCAGTGCACGAACGGTGCCACCGCAGGTTCCCAGGCGGTCATCGTCAGCACCGCCTCGACGCCCACCATCTCGGCCACGGCCTCCCCCTCCCGGGGCGTCATGGGCGGCCTGGGCGGCGCCACCAAGGACTACGGCACCCTCACCTTCGCAGCGGGCGGCACCCTGGTGGTGTGCGGCGCGGTGGCGGCGGCATGGGTACTACGCCGCCGCTCAAAGCCGTACCGCCTCTGAGCGACCCCGCCTCTTCCCCGCGCCCCGTCCCGCCCCCCGGCCAGCGGACGGGGCGGGGGCGGGGCGCGGAGCGCCAGCGCCCGTAGGGGCGCGGGGAACTGCGCGACCAGCCACAACGCACCCGCAGACGAAAACACCGACCATCCAGCGGAACCTCAACTTTGAACCCCGATCACCACATTGGCGTACAGCTCCTCCGACACCGCCAGCCTCGTGACCAGCCCACCCATCTCGAACGCCAAGGTCGCCGAAGACACCTGGCGCTCACTCGTCTCGACCAGGAGACACCCACCCGGCGCCAACCACTCCGAGGCCCGCGCAGCGACCCTCCGCAGCACGTCGAGCCCGTCGCCACCCCCGTCCAGGGCGACAAGCGGTTCATGGTCACGCGCTTCCGGCGGCAGCAGCCCGACCTCCTCGGTGGGCACATAGGGCACGTTGGCGGCAAGGATGCCGACCCGCCCGCGCAGACCGACGGGCAGCGCGTCGAACAGATCACCCTCGTGGGCGTGTCCGCCGTACGCGGCGACATTGCGACGCGCGCACTCCACGGCCACGGGGTCGATGTCGGCGGCGTGCAGTTCGACACCGGTGAGAACGGCGGCCAGCGCGGCGCCGACCGCGCCCGAGCCGCAGCACAGGTCCACGACGACGGAGGCGTCCGGGGCCTGGGCCAGGGCCTCGGCGACGAGGAACTCGGTACGTCTGCGCGGCACGAAGACGCCCGGCTCGACGGCGATGCGCAGACCGCTGAACTCGGCCCAGCCGAGGACGTGTTCGAGCGGCAGGCCTGAGGCGCGGCGGGTGACCATGGCGGCCAGCTCGTCCGGGTCACGAGCGGCGGAGAGGACGAGCCGGGCCTCGTCCTCGGCGAAGACACAGCCGGCGGCGCGCAGGACGGCGGCGACGGAGGCCGGGGAGGGATCGAGCGAAGAAGAACCGAAGGAACCGGAGGAGCTGGGAGTACCGGAGGAACTGGGGGGCATGGAGCCGCGAGCCTTTCGGAAGCCGAAGGGCGCTCTCGCGGTCGCCTAGCGGAGGCGGTCCACGTTGCCTCGAGGTGAGAGCACCCGACCTGACACAGCGGTAATGGGTCTCACCTCCCAGGTGATGTCCGGCTGGGGCGTTCCACAGCCGGACGGCAACATTACCCGAACGGTCGGGCCCACGCCCTCCCGCACCCCGACACTCTCGCTACGGCAGCGCCAACTCCCGCTCGTCGCCGAGGTGTTCGGGCACACGGGCGGCCAGGAACGCGGTTCTGCGGCGCAGCCGGAAGCCGAGGGACTCGTAGAGCCGGATGGCGTTGGTGTTCTCGGCGGCGGTGTGCAGGAACGGGGTTTCGCCCCGGCTGCGGATGCCGTGGGCGACGGCGAGGATCAGCCGGGTCGCGAGGCCCTGGCCACGAACCGAAGGGTCGGTGCAGACCGCGCTGATCTCGGTCCAGCCCGGCGGGTGCAGTCGCTCCCCCGCCATGGCGACGAGGGCGCCGTCCCGCCGGATGCCCAGATAGGTGCCCATCTCGACGGTGCGGGGCAGGAACGGTCCTGGCCGGGTCCGTTCGACGAGGTCGAGCATCTCGGGGACGTCCGCAGGGCCGAGGCGGACCGCCTCCGGGTCCGGTGCGGCGGCGACGCCGTCGTCGACGAACTGCACACCGTCGACCTCGAACGTGATCTCCCAGCCCTTCGGGACCTGTCCCGCGAAGCCCGCCAGGGGCACCTCGGCGCCGTGGCCCGCGAGGGCGGCGGCATCGGCCCAGTCGTCGGCGTCGGGCTCGTCGGGCAGCGCCAGCCACGGCGAGACGTCGACGGGGTAGCGCAGCACCCGGCCGCGCCGTTCGGCGAAGTGGGCGTGCGGGCCGGTCAACGAGGCCAGGGCGGGGTTGTCGAGAACATCCGTGCCGTCGCTCATCGGGCGACCCCGACCGTGATGACCGTCTTGCCGCGCGCATGGCCCTCCTCGACCGTACGCAGTGCCTCGGCGGCCCGGTCGAGCGGGAAGGTGCTGGTCACATACGGGTCCAGGGCACCGCGTACGACGAGGTCCGCGACCGCGTCGAGGACGGCGGCGTCGCGGGCGCGGACGACCCGGGCGCCGCCCAGCCGCTCCACGTCCTCGGCGGACGCGCCGGCCGTGATCAGCTTCGTGCGGTCGGTCAGCAGGGTCGCGGCCTCGTCGAGCACCTCGCCGCCGATCAGGTCGTAGACGCCGTCGACGCCCTCCGGGGCCGCCGCCCGCACCCGTGCCGCCAGGTCGGGGCCGGACGGCACGTGGACCGCGCCCAGCGACTCGACGAAGTCCTTCTTGCCGTCGCTCGCGACCCCGACGACCCGCAGCCCCCGGGCCCGGGCGATCTGGAGGATCGCGGCGCCGACCCCGCCGCCCGCGCCGGTGACCAGCAGGGTCGCGCCCGCGGGCAGGGCGAGCTGGACGATGCCGTCGTACGCGGTCGCCGCCGCGACGGGCAGGGCCGCCGCGTCCGTGAAGGAGAGCCCGGCGGGCTTGTGGGCGGTCACGGTGACCGGCAGCAGGACGTACTCGGCGTAGCCGCCGGCGACCGGGTTGCCGAGGACCTCGTCCCCGACGGCGAAGCCGGTGACGTCCTCACCGACCTCCGCGACGACTCCGGCGACCTCGTTGCCGAAGACGGCGGGCAGTTCGCGCGCCCCGCCGCCCGCGCGCGCGTAGCCGGTGCGCTGCTTCCAGTCGACGGGGTTCACACCGGCCGCGCGCACCGCCACGAGCAGCTGCCCGGGACCGGGGCGCGGCCGGTCCACGTCGACCAACGCCTCGGTCTCCGGACCGCCGAACCGTGTGAAGACGTACGCCTTGGGCATGTGCTCCCACTCTCCTTCGCTCACCACCGGACCAACCGGATCAACCGGTATCCAGGGCAAGGTCGATCTCCGGAGCGCTATTCCCGTGACGGCTGAGAGTTCATACGGCCGCAATGATCACCACGGGCCCGGGGTCAGGGGGCCGCACGGCGACCCCGTACGGTGGTACGCGTACCGACTGACCAGGCCTGACCGTGAGGCGCCCACCCTATGAACGTCACCCGAGGCTTCACCGGACGCCCGCGCGTCCACAACGCCGGTCTGCCGCCCGGTCAGTACGACGCGGGCGACGACTGGCCCGTCCTGTCCGCCGAGGTCACCCCTGATCTGGCGCCCGCGGACTGGTCCTTCCGGATCGACGGCTTGGTGGCCGCACCCCGCACCTGGGACTGGGCGGAGGCCCACGCGCTGCCCGGGTCGGCGTACGAGGGTGACATCCACTGTGTGACGAGCTGGTCGAAGTTCGGGGTGCGGTTCGGGGGTGTGTCCCTGGACGCGTTTCTCGACGCGGTGCGGCCCGACGCGTCAGCGACACACGCCGTCGCCTACTCCCACACCGGGTACACCACGAACCTGCCGCTCGCCGACCTGACCGGCGGACGGGCGTGGATCGCCTGGGAGTACGAGGGCCGGCCGCTGCCCGCCGAGCACGGCGGTCCGGCGCGGCTGCTGGTGCCGCATCTGTACTTCTGGAAGAGCGCCAAGTGGATCGCGGGGCTGCGGCTCCTCGACCACGACGAACCGGGGTTCTGGGAGCAGAACGGCTATCACGCGCGCGGGAATCCGTGGGAGGAACAGAGGTACTCCGGTGACTGAGCGCTCCGCTGAAAGTTCCGCGACGGGCCGTCGGCTGTCCGCGGCGTCGTCGTGGCCGATCGCGCCGTTCCCCGCGCCCCTTCAGGGCGCGGACACCCGGGTGGCCGAACCGGAGTTCGTGCCGGTGACGCGGTTCGCGGTGCCCGGCCGGATCGCCGTCAGCAACCGCGCGGCGGCCCTCTGGCAGACGGCCACCCTCACCGAGGTCCGCCGGGAGACGCCCCAGGCGTCCACCTTCCGGTTCGCGGTGCCCGGCTGGGCGGGTCATCTGCCCGGCCAGCACCTGATGCTGCGACTGACCGCCGACGACGGCTACACGGCCCAGCGCCACTACTCGATCGCCTCACCCCCGGACGACACCGGGCACATCGAACTGACCCTCGACCATGTCGAGGACGGCGAGGTCTCCGGCTGGTTCCACACGGTGGCCAAACCCGGCGACGAGGTGGAGGTGCGCGGCCCCCTCAGCGGCTTCTTCGCCTGGCCGGGCGACCGCCCCGCACTGCTGATCGGCGCGGGCTCCGGGGTCGTACCGCTGATGTCGATGATCCGCCACCACCGCGCGCGCGACCTGTCCGTGCCACTACGGCTGCTGGTGTCCGCGCGCGGCCCCGAGGACCTGATCTACGCACAGGAGTACGGCGCCGAGACCACGCCCGTCTTCACGCGCCGCGCGCCCGAGGGCGTGCCGGTCGGACGGCTGGCGGCGGCCCACGTGACGCCCCTGCTGGCCGACGAGCAGCCCCCGGGCGGATGGGAGGCGTACGTGTGCGGCTCCAACGCGTTCGCCGAGCACGCCTCCCGGCTACTGGTGGCGGCAGGCCAGCCCGTGGACCGGATCCGCATCGAACGCTTCGGCTGAGGATCCCGCCCCTGGCGGTGCCCATGCGCCCGCCGGTACCCGGGCCGGGCGGCCGGCAGCGGGTGCGAGAGGTACGTACGCGGCTCCAACGCCTTCGTCGAACACGCCCCACGATTGCTGGTCGCGGCGAGCCAACCCGTGAACCGGATCTGAATCCGGCCCCCAGTGGCACCCCGTGCGCCCGCAGGCGCCCGAGCCGGGCGGTTGACGGCCTCCCGGCATAAGGGTGCGGCCCCCGCGCCTTCCCGGGCACGCCCGAGGCCACGGCCACGGTGGTGCGCCGGCCCTATGGGGGCGTGGGCCGGTCGTGTGCACGACCCCTCGTGCGCGGCTCCCGTTCGGTCGGTGTCGCGCGCGACGATGGGTGGGTGGAGGTCCGGAGGGGAACGCGGGTGTACGGCTGGCGCTGGCGGCGCAATCCGCTGCGCCGTCGGTCGGACGTCGTGGAGGCGTGGACGGTGCTCGTCGTCGCCGTGGTGCTGTGCGTCGGCGCGCCCCTGGTCGGGGCCCTCGCGGCCCGGTGGGCGCACGACGAGGCGCGGGCGACGGCCGACGCACAGCGGGCGGAGCGGCATCAGGTGCGTGCGGTGGCCGTCGCCGGACCCGTGGAGCCTTCGGCGCTCGCGGGCAGACAGCACCTGTACCGCGTACAGGTGCTGTGGACGGAGCCGGGCGGAGGGGCGCGTACGGCGACGGCGCACGTTCCGGCGGGTACGCGGCGCGGTGATGTCATCGACCTGTGGCTCGACGCGCAGGGGCAGGCCGTCGCCCCGCCGCCCGGCGCCGCCGCTGTCCAGCAGCATGCGGTGGCCGTCGGGATCTGCGCCGCGGGCGCGACCGTCGGCGTCACCCTCCTCGCCCGAACCGCCGTACACCGTACGGCCGTTCAGCGTCGGCTCGGGGAGTGGGAACGCGCGTGGGCACGCACGGAGCCGGAGTGGACGCGGCGTCGGGCATGACAGCCTCTACGCGCGCTCCTGCATTCGGCGGGCGATCCTGCCGTGGTCGGTGAGCGCGTCCCGCAGGCCCGGCAGGACGGGTTCGCCCCGGTCGACCAGGACCCGTCCGGCGACAATCGTCGTCCACGCGCGCGCGGGTCCGCAGCGCAGCCACGCCTCCACGGGGTCGCTGAGCGCACCGGCGAGCGCCACCTCGTGCAGGTCCCAGACGACCAGGTCGGCACAGGCGCCGGGCCGCAGATGCCCGATCTCGTCGGCGCGGCCCAGACAGCGCGCCGAGCCCCGCGTGGCGATGTCGAGGGCGTCGCGCGCGGTCATCGCGCCGGGGCCGCCCCGGTAGCGGCCCAGGAGCAGGGCGCCGCGGGTCTCCATCCAGAGCGAGGCGTGGTCGGTCGAGGCGGAGCCGTCGCAACCGATGCCTACGGGCAGGCCCAGTTCGCGCATCTCCTTCACGCGCGCGGTGCCGCCGCCGATGAGCATGTTGGAGCTGGGGCAGTGCGCGACGCCGACGCCCGCGGCGGCCAGGCGCCGCAGTTCGGCGTCGTTCGGATAGATGCAGTGGGCGACCCAGGTGCGGTCGCTCATCCACCCGGCCTCCTCGAAGTACTCGACGGGCCGGCAGCCGTAGGTCTCCAGGCAGTAGGTGTCCTCGTCGTGGTCCTCCGCGAGGTGCGTGTGCAGGCGTACGTCGTGGCGCTCGGCGAGTTCGGCGGTGGCCGTCATCAGCTCCTTGGTCACCGAGAAGGGTGAGCAGGGCGCGAGGGCGACCCGGATCAGCGCGCCCGGTTCCGGGTCGTGGTGGGCCTTGATGAGGCGCTCGCTGTCGGCGAGGACCTCGTCCTCGGTCTGGGTGACGCTCCGGGGCGGCAGGCCGCCGTCCTCCACGGACCGGGTCATGGAGCCGCGCGTGGCGTGGAAGCGGAAGCCGATGTCTCGGGCGGCGCGGATCTCGGCGTCGACGAGTCCGGGGCGGGGGTGCACGTACAGGTGGTCGGACGAGGTGGTGCAGCCGCCCATCAGGAGTTCGGCCATGCCGACGTACGCGGAGACGTACGCCGCCTCCTCGTCGAGCGCCGCCCACAGCGGGTAGAGCGTGGTCAGCCAGTCGAAGAGGGTGCCGTTGACGGCGGGCGCGTAGGAGCGCGTGAGGTTCTGGTAGATGTGGTGGTGCGTGTTGATCAGGCCCGGGGTGACCAGGCGCCCGGCCGCCGACACGGTCGACCGGGCCTCGGGCTCGGTCCCGGCGGCGCCCACGGCGGTGACACGCCCGCCGTCGACGGCGACCCACCCGCCGGGAATCTCGCGCCCGCCGTCCACGACGAGCAGTTCGGCGTCCCTGACCAGCAGTTCCACAGGAGTCGACATGGTCGTCATCGTAGAGCGGCGCGAGCCCCCTAGGGGACCTCGTCCGGGCCCGCGTCCGGGCCGCGTCGGGGGCTCGTCCGGGGCATGAGGCCTGGCGGGCCTCCAGGCCTCCCACGTACGGTGTGATCACCCGCAATCGCTTGCTGTCACCCCACAAAGGCGGTCCTGCATGGCACAGTTCGACCTCCCCCTCGACGGACTCCAGGAGTACCGCAGCGCGTCCGTCGAGCCCGAGGACTTCGACGCCTTCTGGTCCAAGACCCTCCAGGAGGCCCGGGAACACGACCTGGACGCCCGCTTCGAGCCGGTGGACACGGGCCTGACCACGGTCGACGTGTACGACGTGACGTTCGCCGGCTTCGGCGGTCACCCGGTGAAGGGCTGGCTGCGGCTGCCCGCCGGTGCGTCGGAGCCGCTGCCGGTGGTCGTGGAGTTCATCGGGTACGGCGGCGGGCGCGGCCTGCCGCACGGGGACCTGCTGTGGGCGTCGACCGGCCGCGCCCACTTCGTCATGGACACCCGCGGCCAGGGCAGCGCCTGGGGCGGCGGCGGTGACACGGCGGACCCGGTGGGCAACGCGCCCGCGTTCCCCGGCTTCATGACCCGTGGCATCGACTCCCCCGAGAACTACTACTACCGGCGGGTGTTCACGGACGCGGTGCGCGCGGTGGAGGCGGCCCGTTCGCATCCCCTGGTCGATCCGGCGCGCACGGTGGCCATCGGCACCAGTCAGGGCGGCGGCATCACGATCGCGGTCGGCGGGCTGGTCCCGGACCTGGTCGCGATCGCTCCGGACGTGCCGTTCCTGTGCGACTTCCCGCGCGCGGCGACCCTCACGGACCGCCAGCCCTACCGCGAGATCGGCAGCTACCTCAAGACCCACCGGGGCCGCACCGCCGACGTGCTGAACACGCTCGCCTACTTCGACGGCGTGCACTTCGCCGCGCGCGGCCGGGCCCCGGCGCTTTTCTCGGCGGCCCTGGAGGACCAGACCTGCCCGCCGTCGACGGTCTTCGCGGCCTTCAACGCCTGGGCGCACGAGGACAAGAAGGTCGAGGTCTACGACTTCAACGACCACGAGGGCGGCGGCCCGTTCCAGGAGGCCACGAAGGTGAGGTGGCTGCGCGCGTACGCCTGACGGGCTCGTGGGCGGCTGCGGTCGGGGCAGGGGCAGGGGGAGCGGTAACGGCGACGGCCCGACTGGTCGATTCCGATGACTTCCCCTCCCTTCCCCGCGATCCGACCAGTCGGTATGTTCGGCGGTGCCGGGTCACAGTGTCGTGGCCCGGTTTTCCGGCGGACGACGGAGGGCCCATGGCCGAGCACGTACCAGACGTTCACGGTGACTGCGACGCACGCTTCTCGGCGGTGCGGACGGCGTTCGAGGAGAACTTCCGCGAGCGCGGGGAGCTGGGCGCGGCGGTGAGCGTCACGGTCGGCGGCGAGACGGTGGTCGACCTGTGGGGCGGCTGGGCCGACGCGGGGCGCACGCGTGCGTGGGAGCGCGACACGCTCGTCAACGTGTGGTCGACGTCGAAGGGCCCGACGGCGCTGTGCGCGCACATCCTCGCCGACCGTGGGCTACTCGACCTGGACGCCCCGGTGGCCACGTACTGGCCGGAGTTCGCGGCGGGCGGCAAGGAGGGCGTGCTCGTACGGCATCTGCTGTCGCACCGCGCGGGTCTGTCCGGTCTGCGTGAGCCGCACGCGCTCGCCGAGTTCTACGACTGGGAGCTGACGACCAGCAGGCTGGCGGCGATGGAGCCCTGGTGGGAGCCGGGGACCCAGTCCGGTTATCACGCGTTCACGTACGGCTTCCTGGTCGGTGAGGTGGTCCGCCGGGTGTCGGGGCTGCTGCCGGGCGCCTTCCTGGAGCGGGAGGTGACCGGGCCGCTGGGCGTCGATTTCACGATCGGCCTGCCGGAGAAGGAGGCGGGGCGGGCCGCCGAGCTGGTGCAGCCACCGGCCGCCTCTGCGAGTGAACAGGCCGCGATCTTCAGCCAGTTGTCACCCGCGGCCATCGCCGCCCTGGCCAATCCCGTCCTGGGCGCCGCCGAGGCGAACAGCCCCGAGTGGCGGGCCGCCGAGATACCGGCCGCCAACGGCCACGGCACGGCCCGCGCGATCGCCGCGCTGTACGGCGTCCTCGCCGGGCAGGGCTCGTACGGCGGACAGCGTGTCCTCTCCCCCGGGGCGGCCGAGCGGGTGCGCGAGGGGCAGGGCAGCTGCCGCGACCTGGTGCTCGGCGCGGGTCTCGGCCACGAGACGGAGATCGGGCTGGGGCTGTGGCTGAGCGGCCCGGGCGGCTCGTACGGGCCGAACCCTAGGGCGTACGGCCATGACGGCTTCGGCGGTTCCTGCGGGCTGGCCGACCCGGAGGCGGGCGTGTCGCTGGGGTACGTCATGAACCGCATGGGTCCGCATATCGCCGACGACCCGCGGAAGATGGCGCTGATCGACGCACTTTACGGGGCGCTCTGACCCGGCTGCCCACGACTGCGCCGAGCAGTTCCCGGAGTCCGTCTTCACCGAGGAGTACTGAAGGTCTACCCGGCCGGTGTCCGCGTCGCCACCACCATCCGGCAGCGCGGACTGCCGTCCGGTCGCCGCCCGAACTCGGGCAGCGCGCAGGTCTCTACATCGAAGCCGGCGTAGGTCAACTCCCTGCGTACGTCGGCCAGTCGGAAGGCCCGGTAGTACATGACGAAGGGCGGCTTCCACACGGCGTTGCGCACCCGCATCACCGCGTCGAAGCCGAGCAGCGCCCAGTAGGCGCGCGTTCCCGGGCGGGCCGGTGCCACGACAGGGAAGGCGAAGCGCCCGCCCGGCCGCAGTACGGAGTGGACCTGGGCGAACAGCCCCGGCAGCTCACCCGGCAGGAAGTGCCCGAACGCCCCGAAGCTGACGACCAGATCGAAGGCGGGGGTGGGTGCGGCTGTCGTGGCGAAGGGCAGGGCGCGGGCGTCACCGCGTACCAGGGAGACGCGAGGCCCGTCGGCCCGCTCCCCCGCCCCCGTCCGCTGCCGGGCCACCTCCAGCATGCCCGCGCTGATGTCGATCCCGGTGACGCTCCCCCGGCACACGCGTTCCAGCACGTCCAGACCGGCGCCGGTGCCGCAGCACAGGTCGAGGCCGTCGTCGAAGGGCCCGAGGCCGCCCAGCGTCGACGCCACCGCATCGAGGATCGTGTCCGGCGTACGGAACGGGGTGTGGTCGAACTTCGGTGCGAGCAGGTCGTAGCCGCGTTCGACGGACGACAGCGCCTGCACGGCGAGTTCGCGGAGGGTGGGGCCTTCGGGGCTGAACATCGGCTCAGCTTAGGGGGAGAGCGGGCGGATCGCGCGGGCCGTCGGGCCCGCCCGAGCGGACCCCGAGCCTCCCTTGCCGGGGACGGCTCACCCCACGGTCAGCGTGATCGCTCCGGTGTACGTCTGCCCGGCCGTGACGGCAGTGACGGTTCCGTCGACCGTCATGGTCAGCTTCTTGCCACGGGGTGCCTCGACGACCGCGTCGGCCGCGAGGGTGAGCTTCGTCAGGTACGAGGTGCCGGTGATCGTCCAGGCGGAGCCGGCGCCCACCTGGACGATCACCCCGTTGTTGACGGCCGCCTGCTTCGTGTTGGTGACCTCGCCCAGCTCGTAGAAGGTGGAGGCGTCGATCGTGGAGACGTGGTGCTGGGTCCTGGAGGCCGAGATGACGCCCTTCACGCTGCTGTCGTCGAAGGTGAGGACCAGGTTCTTGCCCTTGCGCATGCCGTTGTAGAAGTCGCCCTTCAGCGCGATGGAGGTGAAGGTGGCGGCTCCGTCGGTGGTGTGGACGGCGGTGACGTCGAAGGTGGTGTCCTTGGCCGGGTCGCCGGTGGGCTCGGTGTAGACGCCGACGTTCATCATCTTGCCGTTGACGGGGACCGGGCCCGGGTCGTCCAGCTCCATCATCTGCAGGACGATCCCGTTGCGCGGGTTGAGCCGGGCGCCCTGCGAGCCGTCGACGGTGATGGTGGTCTGCTGACCCTTGTTGAGGAAGGTGGCCTTCTCGGAGTTGATGACGGTCCCGCCGTCGAGCGTCAATGTTCCGGCGCCGAAGAACATGTAGCCGAAGTGTCCCGAGTTCACGTCGGTGTTCCGGGCCGGTATGGCCCTCAACTCGGCGGCGCTGAGCCCCAGTTCGAGCTCGGTGTTGAGTGCGGCGACGGCTGCGGGTGTGCTGTCCCCGTAGTGCACGACCGCCGCCGGGCCGGCGATGATCGTCGCGTAGCTGCCGACGTCGAAGCGCGAGCCGAGGACGCGGACGGTCGCGTCGCCGATGGCGTAGGTGCCGTAGCCGTACGAACCCGTGTTGCCGACATGGCTGTTGACGACCGTCAGCTTGAGCCCCCGGCCGCCCTCGACGGACAGTGCGCCCCAAGTCTCCGAGAACACAGTGGAGTTGACATAGGTCGCCCGGCTGTCGGCCCCGATGAGATTGGTGGCGCGGACGTTCCCGTCGAGGCCGAGCATCCAGGGCACCGACTGCATGTACGGCGTCTCGACGGTGGCCTGGTAGTCGGCGGGCAGGACGCCGTTGCGGGTGTGGATCCGGGAGCTCTTGACGACGACGTTCGCACCGGCGTCGGCGATGACACCGGTGCGTACGACACCCTTGGTCTCGATCCGAGCGCCATCGAGAACAAGGGTGGTCGCCGATCCTGCGCCGACCACGGCGGCACCGTACCCGGCGAAGTCGGAACGCCCGTTCCCGGTGAAGGAGATGACAGGCCGCTCCAGCGTGTAGTCGGCGTCCTTCACATACACACCGTCGAAGCACTCGCCGGTCGAGGTGATCGACACGTTCTTCGCGACGGAGTCGGTGAGCCGGCCCCCGATGACGCTGGTCAGCACGGACTTGTCGCGCACCACGCCGTCGGCGTCCACGTAAAGGGCCTGCCGGAAGGGGAAGGTGAGCGTCTCGTAGGTCACCGGGTTCGCCTCGGCCACCGTGAGAACGACATCGCCCCGGTAGGTACCGGCCTGGATCAGCGTCTCCGTACCGCCGGTCTCGGTCAGCAACTGGCCCGTCTCCACGCCGTCGACGGTCAGGGTGACGCTGTGGCCGTCGGGGGCGACGATCTTTCCGCCCTCGGCGATGGACAGTCGATCCACGCGGGTGGTCGCGGACAGTTCGTACGTCTCCCCGGCGGCGACCGTGATCCGCGTGCCCCGCGCGGTCGCCGGCGCGGCGGTCGCGGAGGCCACCGGGACCAGTACGGCACCGGCGGTCGCGGTACCGGCGATGAGAATCGAACGTCGGGTGATCAGCGTCATGGCATGCCTTCCCAGGGATCGAATGCGCCGTCGCAGACCGTGACCGGACAGCCGTGGAACCCACGGGGGCGACGGGGCGGGCGGCGGCACCAGTGGTGCGTACGAGGGAGTGAATCACCCACGTACACAAGGGAATAGGCGCCCGGCCCACACATACCGGACCCCGATGGCTCGGATCGCGGCGCCCGTTTCATGGGGCTCACACAGAGTGGCCACAGAGGGTGTCGAACGGCCTCGCCCGCCGGATTCGCACGGCCTGGCGCTCTTGTCCGTTTTCACCGCACGAAGCCCCGTTCGCGTCCTAGGATGCGTCGGCGGGAGGGCCGAGTCGGGGGTTGCCCTGCCCGTACGGGGAAGGACAGCAGCGTGGCACGGTTTCTGCAAGTCCCGCTCGGTGACGACCAGTTCATGTCCGTCGAGGTGACCTCACAGGACGACGAGGACACCTTCGGGCCGGTGAGCCGAAGGCAGGACGCGATGGTGCGGCTGCCCGAGAGTCTCTCGGCCGGGCTGGACCGTGTGCGGTCCTTCTCCGACGAAGTGCTCACCCGGCTGCGGTCCGGGACCCGGCCGCCGGACTCGGTGCAGGTGGCGTTCGGCCTGAAGCTGTCGGCGAAGGCCGGCTTGGTCATCGCCGAGTCGACCGGGGAGACTCATCTGACGGTGACCCTGCAATGGCAGCGGCCCGGCGACGCGGACGATCCGCCGTCGCCCGACCCTGATGCCCCACAGGCTGGTTAGGCAGCGGCAGGCGAGATGGCGGGGAAGACCAACGGCGTGGCCCGGACAGGGGCAGCCACGGACGCGATGCGGCCCGGACTGGTCCGGTTTCTGGACCAGCGGGGAAGACCGGTGGGGTTCGGGTTGCTCGCTGCCCCCGACAAGGTCGTGACCTGCGCCCATGTGGTGGCCACCGCACTGGGGCTGCCGCTCACGTACCCCGAGGCGCCCAGGGAGCCGGTCTTCCTCGACTTCCCGTTGCGGGAACCGGGGCATCTGCTCAGCGCCCGGGTCGCCTCCTGGACGGCGATGCTGCCCGACGGCAAAGGCGATGTGGCCGGTCTGCTCCTGGAGCACGCGCTGCCCGAGGGTGCGGGACCCCTGGTGCTCGCCCGCGACGACGCCGTGGGCGACCACCCGGTCGCCGTGTACGGCCATCAGCAGCAGTTCAAGGACCAGCCAGCCTGGGTGAACGGCACCATCGAGGGTGACGTGCATGACGACCGGCTGCAGATCGGCAGGCCCGCGCAGGACGACGGGTGCGTGATCCAGCAGGGGTTCAGCGGCACTCCGGTGTGGGACAGGGCGACCGGCCGGGTGATCGGTCTGGTCAGCCAGGCCGCACGCCCCGACATCGCACGGTACGCACAGGCGATCAAGGGCAAGACCGTTCTCGACTCCTGGCCGAAGCTCCGGGCGGAGTACCAACAGGCCTGTCCCTACCGGGCTTTCCTGCCGTTCACCGCCGAGCACTCCGCCGTGTTCTTCGGCAGGGCGGAGCTGGCGACGGAGACCGTACGGACCGTCCGCACCTCCGAGATCACGATCGTCACGGGCGTGTCGGGCGCCGGCAAGACCTCCCTGCTCCAGGCAGCGGTGTCGCCCCGGCTGGAGGAGGACGACCGGACGGCGGTGCTGGTGCTGCAGCCTCATCTGCACGAGGCGTTGCGGCACGCGCTGGCCGCGGCCGTGGTGAGCCGCACGGATCCCGGGGCTGTGGACGTCCGTACCCGGCAGGACGAGCTGGTCGGTGCGCTCGCCGACCTGACACCCGCGGCCCTCGTCGGCCGTGTCCTGGGCGAGTTGGGCGCCGGCGCGACACAGCTGATCCTGGTGGTGGACCAGTTCGAGCTGCTGCTCGGGCCCACCGCCGACGAGCCCGCGGAAGGAAAAGCGGAGCCTGGAAGACTCCAGCAGGTCGCCGCCGAGCTGCGTGGTCTCGCCACCGAGGACGGTCCCGGCGAGGACGGCACCCCGGCCGCCCGTGTCATCGTGGCCGTGACCGAGAACCTGCTGGAGACCGTGCTCGGCCTGCCCGGCTGGCGGGACACCGTGCGGGACTCGGTGGTGCGGGTCGGCCCGATGACCCCGGAGCAGCTGACGGACGTACTCGAAGGCCCGCTGCGCAACGGGATCGCGCGGTTCGAGGACGGGGTGCTCGAGCTGATCGTGCAGGACATCGTGCGACAGCGTCAGACCCTGCCCGACGTCCAGGCGCTGCTGACCCGTATGTGGCACGGGCAGACCGGCAACGGACTGCTGACCACCACCAGCTACCGTGAACTGAGCGGGCCAGAGGGCTGGTTGAGCGCCCATGTGGAGCAGATCTGGGCCGGGCTGACCAAGAAGAGCAAGAAGGCGACCGAGCGGCTCCTGCTGCATCTGGTGGAGCCGAGTTCCGGACACGGCGACTTCCTACGGCGTTTCGCCGCTCGCGGCGAACTCGACGAGGCCGACTGGAAGGCCGCCGAGCTGCTGGCCAAGCCTGAGTACCGGCTGGTGGTGATCAGCGCGGGCGCACGCGGCGAGCCCATGGCCGCGCTGTCCCATGACACCCTGCTCGCCCGGTGGACCTCGGCCAGGGCCCACCTCGACGCACATCGTGACCTGCTGCGCTGGCGATCCGAACTCAGACGGGAACGCGCGGCCTGGGAGCACTCGGGCCACCGTTCCGAGATCCTGCCGCGCAGAGCCGCGCTCAGGGATCACCGCGACGCCCTGGTGGCGTACGAGACGCATGCCTCGGAAACCGAAAGGCAGTTCGTCGAGGCGGCCGAGCGCCATCGCAGGACCTGGCAGTGGCGCTCGGGCGTCGTCCTGACCGTCATCCTCGTGCTGACGGTCGTCGGGGCGACCGTGTTCCTGGCGCTGCGGCGCCAGGCGGCGGAGGACCGTGCGGGGAGGGAAGCAGCCGAGATCGCCGAGCAGAGCGAGATCCTCGCCGATGCGGACCCGGTCACCTCCCAGCTGTTGGCGGTCGCCGCCCAGGAGTGGACGGGAGACGTGTCCGAGACGGGGAAGGCGCTTCTTCAGGCCGCCGCCGACCGACGGCGCGGCACGATCCCCAGCGGCCGGTACGGCCGCTCGCTCATGGCCTTCGATCCTGCCGGCACCACTCTGGTGACCAGCGGGTTCGACGGCCGGATCATGTTCTGGGACACAGCCGGCCAGCAGCGCGCGGGGCCGCAGCCCCGGGCTGACTACGCCACGCCGTCCGCACTGGCCGTCAGCCCGGACGGCCGGCTGCTGGCCTCGGGGCACTACGGGGGTTCGGTCATCCTCTGGGACATGGTCACTCGCCGTCCCGTGGGCAAACCTGTGTCGCTTCCCCGGCCGTCCGGCGCATCCGCAGGGGACGAGCGGCTTGTTTCCTTTCTGGCGTTCGCGCCGGAGGACAGCACCCTGGTGGCCTCCTCGTCCGACGGTGTGCTCACGCGGTGGGACCTGCGCGGGTCCCGGCCCCGGTTGCTCGACACCGGCGAACGAACCGGTGTCGGCGGTCCTTTGAACCTGAGCGCCGACGGCTTGCTCCTCGCCGTGCCGGACCGCCGGGGCGGCATCCGGTTGTCGGACGTACGTACCGGTCGTCGCCTCGGTGATCTGCCTGCCGATGGCAGGGGGACCGTCCGGCTACTTGCCTTCAGCCCGGACGGGCGCAGGCTCGCCGTGTATCGCGGGGGCAAGGAGCTGCCCGGGATCGAGTTGTGGGATGTCTCCACTCGCCGCCAGGTCGGGGGTTTGCGCACCAAGCACATGGGTTACATCACCACGCTGGCCTTCAGCCCCGACGGCTCTCTCCTGGCGACCGGATCCGAGGACCAGCAGGTGGAGTTGCTCGACGCGAGCGGCACCGGGCTGCCGATCGGCGAACCGCTCGCCGGCCATGTCGGCTCCCTCACGGGGCTGGTCTTCGCGCCCGACGGCCAGACCCTCGCCTCGGCAGCGGACGACGGCACGGTGCGGCTGTGGGATCCCGAGCTGCTCCGCCCACGCGGGATCGCGATGGATGACGGTTCCCAGCAGGTGCTCTCGGCCGCCTTCAGCGCTGACGGAGAGATCCTGGCGTCCGGGGGCGCGACCCTCGCGGTCCATCTGTGGGACCCCCGGACCGGGCGCCCCGCGCGTGCTTCGCTGACCGAACGTATGGGCAAGGCCTTCTCCGTGGCGTTCAGCAAGGACGGTTCGACGCTGGCGGCCACGAGTGACGTGGGACCTGCCTGGCTGTGGGACACCACCAGTTGGCAGCCCACCGGCCCGCAACTGGAGGGAGCGATCAGCGCGGTCGCGTTCAGCCCCGACGGGAAGCTCCTCGCGACCGGAGACACGGACCTCAACCGGTTCGACGTCCAGGGCGACGTCCAGCTGTGGGACACGGCGACCCACCGTGCGCTGGAACCGCTGCTCCCCGCTCGTCGGCCAGGCGGTGGAACGTATCCGCTGGGCCATCGAGGGAGGGTGCACGCGCTGGCGTTCTCCCCGGACGGAAAAGTGCTCGCCTCGGGCTCGGGGTTCGGGGAGATCCAGTTGTGGGACGTCGTCGGACGACGGGCGATCGGGGAACCCATGACGGACCACTCCGGCGATGTCACCTCCCTGGCCTTCAGCCCGGACGGAGAGCGGCTGGCCAGCGGTGCCACCGACGGTACGGTCCGGCTCTGGGACGTGGCCGCCCACCGCCAGTTCAGCAAGCCGCTGACCGGACACCGGGTGACCGTCAACGAGGTGGCGTTCAGCCCTTCGGGTCTGCTGGCCAGCGGTGGGGACGACAGCCGCGTCCGGTTGTGGGACCCGGACACCGGGACGCAGATCGGTGATCCGCTGCTCGTCGACGGCGGCATCGTGCACGCCCTGGCCTTCAGCCGCAACGGCTCCTCCCTCGCGGCGGGTGGCGCCCGGCTCCACCTGTGGGACGTGTCCGCCCTGACCGATCCGGCGAAGGCCGTCTGCGCCCGCTATCCCCACCTGCTCTCCCGGGCCACTTGGCACGAGCATCTGCCCGAACTCCCGTACCGGCCGGGGTGCTTGGATGCGTCGCGGCAGCCCCGGTGAGGGGCAGTCGGCAAGGCTACGCCGGGGCGATCATTCCCGCCGACAGGTCGATGTCCGCCCCGCACAGGCCCGGCATCGCGAGCATCGCCAGCAGGGCCTGGGCCACCTCGTCCGCTTCCACCAGGCGGCCCAGTGCGGCCCGGGAGGCGAAGTCCCGTTCCGCCTCCTCCGGGGTGCAGCCCGTCAGTTCGGCCGTCAGGCGGAAGTTGCGGTCCATGCGTGGGCCTCGAACCGGGCCCGGGGAAAGGGAGTTGACCGCGACGCCCTGGAGGCCGGCCTCGCCCGCGAGGGTGCGGGTGAGGCCGAGGAGGGCCATCTTCGACGCCGTGTACGGGGTGCGGTGGAGCAGGGGGCGTTTGCCGCTCACCGAGGCGATGTTGACGATGTCGCCTCGGCCCGCCGTCAGCATGGGCGGCAGGAAGGCCCGGCACATCAGATAGACGCCCCGGACGTTGGCGGCGAACACGTCGTCCCACTCGTCCGGTTCGATGTCGACGAGCGGCTTCACGGGGCCTGCGACGCCCGCGTTGTTCACCAGCAACGACACGTCCTCGTCGGCCAGTTGGGATGCCAGCGCGCTCACCGACTCCGGGGCGGAGACGTCGCACACCGCCGTGCGTGCCTCGCCGCCCTCCTTGGTGATCCGGTCCGCCGCGTCCGCGAGGGCGGTCTCGTCTCGGCCGACGAGGATCACCCGGGCGCCCGCGTCCGACAGCGACGACGCGAACGCCCGCCCGAGCGGTCCTCCCCCGCCCGTGATCAGTGCCGTACGCCCGTGCAGGCTCATGCGGCGCCGTTCCACGGCAGGGCGTCGCCCTCGGCCTTCGCCGCGCGTACGTCGCCGGAGCGGGCGTGGCCCTCGAACAGCTCGACGCGGGAGGCGCGCCCGCAGAGGCGGCCGAGGAGCGCCTGGGAGGCGGTGTCGGTGACCTCCTGGTAGGTCACCGTCTTGAGGTACTTCCCCACCCACAGGCCACCGGTGTAGCGGGCGGCACCGCGCGTGGGCAGGACGTGGTTGGTGCCGATGACCTTGTCACCGAAGGACACGCAGGTGCCCTCGCCGAGGAACAGGGCGCCGTACTGGGTCATCTTCTCCAGTGCCAGGCGTGGTTCGGTGGTCAGGACCTCGACGTGTTCGAAGGCGAAGTCGTCGGCGAGTGCGTACATCTCGTCCAAGGTGTCGACGACGTGCACCTGGCCGTGGTCGCGCCAGGCCGGTCCGGCGAAGTCGCGGGTCGGCATGCCGGGCAGGAGTCGTTCCACCTCGGTGATCGTCCGTTCGGCGACCTCGCGGGAGGTGGTGATGAGGACAGCCGGGGAGTCGGGGCCGTGTTCGGCCTGGGAGAGCAGGTCGACCGCGCAGACGAACGGGTCGGTGTCCTCGTCGGCGAGGACGAGGATCTCGGTCGGCCCGGCGAACAGGTCGATGCCGATCCCGCCGAACAACTGCCGCTTGGCCTCGGCCACATAGGCGTTGCCGGGGCCGGCGATCAGGTTCACGGGCCGCATCGAGTCCGTACCGACCGCCATCGCGGCGACCGCCTGGACTCCGCCCAGGAGCCAGATCTCGTCCGCGCCCGCCAGGTGCATCGCGGCGACCGTGGCGGCCGGGATCTCCCCGCGGATCGGCGGCGTACAGGCGACGACTCGCGGTACGCCCGCGACCTTCGCCGTGACGATGGTCATGTGGGCGGAGGCGGTGAGCGGGTAGCGGCCGCCCGGGATATAGGCGCCCGCGGCCTGCACGGGGATGTGCTTCTGGCCCAGCCGGACGCCCGGCAGTGTCTCCACCTCGAACTCCCGCAGGGAGTCCAGCTGGTGGCGGGCAAAGGCACGGACCTGGTCCTGGACGAAGCGGATGTCGGCGATGACCTGCTCGGGCACCGACGCGACGATCTTCTCGACCTCCTCGGCGGAGAGCCGGAAGGAGTCCGGGCTCCAGTTGTCGAACTCCTCGGAGTACTCGCGCACGGCCGCGTCACCGCGTTCGCGGATGTCCGCGATGACGCCGGTCACGGTCTCCCGCACCTGGTCGAGGGAGGCGGCCACCTCGGCCTTGGGGACGGCATGCTTCAGGATCGTTGCCACAACAGCGGCCTTTCTCAGGTGGGTTCAGACAGGAGGGGCGACGAACAGCACGTCGGGGTCGTTGAACTGCTCCTTGGCGACCGACTCGCTCATCGGATCGGCCGTCCCCCACTGGTCCTGGGTGATCGGGTCGTCGACGTCATGGCGGCCCGGGTGCCACAGGTCCTCTTCGAGGACGGCGAGTTCGGTCGTGTACTCGACGGTGTTGCCGTGCGGGTCGTGGAAGTAGGAGAAGGTGTTGTCGCCGGCCAGATGACGGCCCGGACCCCAGGTGAGCCGGGTCCCGGCACGCAGCGCACGGCCCGTGCCGCGCATGTACTCCTCGACGCCCCGCATCTCGAACGAGGCGTGGTGCAGGGAGACATGGGGGCCGCGTGCGATGGCGAAGGAATGGTGGAGGGGGCTGCACCGCAGGAAGTACATGAGGTCGCCCATGTGCGTCGAGTAGAGGGTGTCGGTGAGCCGGAACCCGAGGTGCTGGACATAGAAGTCCCGCAGCCCTTCCGGGTCCTGGGAGTTCACGACGCAGTGCGAGAGCCGCACCGGGATGGCCTCGCGTTCCTCGATCTTCCGGTGTGCGCGGGTGGCGACATCGGCCGAGACCTCCACGACCCGGCCGTCCGGGTCGAAGAACCGGAAGCCGTAGCCACCGCCCGGAGTGTCCAACACCCTTGGTTCATGGACCAGTTGGACACCTGCGCTGCCTAGCCGTACCGCCAGCTCGTCGACGGCGGCCGGGGTCGCGGCCCCGAAGGCGATCAGGTCCATCCGCTTCCGCTCGTCCTGGCGGATCCGCACGATGTACTGCTCGGGGCTGCCCTCGGCGGCGAAGAACGCGATGCCGTTGTCGTTCGCGACCTCGGTCAGGCCCCAGGTGCTGCCGTAGAAGGCGCGCTGGGTGGCGAAGTCCGGTACGGCCAGGTCGACATGACGCAGATGGGTGATGGGCTGGAAGGGAGTGTCCAAGGTGCTCATGCGTCGCTCCTGACGGTGTTGCGCTGGTGACCCAGGCCCGTGATCTCCGACTCCACGGCGTCCCCGGGTTTGAGGAAGACGCCCCAGTGCGCGCCGTTGCCGGCCGGGGAGCCGGTGAGGAGCAGGTCGCCGGGGCGCAGGGTCGTGGTCGTGGAGACGTACGCGATGAGCCGCGGGATGTCGAAGATCATGTCCTTGGTGGACTCGTCCTGGCGGACGACTCCGTTGTGGCGCAGGGTGATCCGGAGGTCGGAGGGGTCCCCGACGAAGGCGGCCGGGACCAGGAAGGGGCCGGTCGGCAGGAACGTGTCGGCGTTCTTGGCGGTGAACCAGTCCGTGCCGATGGCCTTCAGATCGGGTCGGTAGAGACGGTCGCGGGTGGTGAGGTCGTTGCAGATCGTGTAGGCGGCGACGTACTCCATCGCGTCCTCGGTGCGGATGTTCCTGCCCGACCTGCCGATGACCAGGGCGAGTTCGAGTTCCCAGTCGTGCTGGTCACCGAGCGCGGGGAGCACGATGTCGTCGTACGGGCCGCACATCGCGCGCGGCGAGCCCAGGAAGACGTACGGGACGCCGTTCCGTGCCCGTACGTCCATCATCTTCTCGGCGTCGGCGCGGGCCTCCTCGGGGGTCGCGCCGTGCACGCTCTCCTTCTCGGCGGCGACCAGATCGACCACGTGCTTGCGGTAGTTGGCGCCGCTCTGGAGGATCTGGCCGGGTTCGACCGGGGCCAGGACGCGAAGCGCCGCCAGGTCGAACCAAGGGCCGTCGGCGCTCGCCGCGAGGTCGTGGAGGCGGGGCAGCCAGGTGTCCCAGTCCTCGACGATCGCGCGCACGGACGGCGCGAGGTCGGTAAGGTCGCGCACCCTCGGCCCCACGACCAGGCCCGGGAACGTGCCGTTGCCGGCCTCGAAGGTGCCCAGGGCGAACGGGCCGGCGTGGGAGGGGGGTCGGTCGGGCACGGGCGGTCTCCTCGTACGACGTACGGGTGGGCGGACTGGTGAAGCGGGGTCGGTGGCTGCCATTGACGCTAGGCAGCGCGGGCCGACGGCGGAAATGCTGATTGGCGATGCCTGGCATCAGCGGCCCGTACGGCCCGTGATCAGGGGCCCATCGCCGTGCGCAATGGATGACGTGCCCCTTGCCGATGCCTCGATCCGTTGACCCTGCATCCACCACCCACGCAGGCTCGGACCACCCACCGACCCAAGCTCTCAAAGAGGAGCCAACCGTGATCGTCGAGCATGCCGAGCTGGCCGTCGAAGTCGGTCGTGAGCAGGCGTTCGAGGAGGCCTACGAGAAGGCGCGCCTCGTTCTCGCCGAGGCGGACGGGTTCCGCTGGACCGAGCTGCTGCGCTGCGAGGAGCGGCCGGACACCTATCTGCTGCTGGTCGGCTGGGAGTCCATCGCCCACCACACGGTCGGGTTCCGCGAGTCCGAACGCTTCGCCCGCTGGCGCGCGCTGGTCGGCCCGTTCTTCGCCGCGCCGCCGGTGGTCGAGCACTACAGCGAGCGCACCGCCCGCTTCACCGGCTGACCACTGCCGGCCACCCCCTACCTCTACCTCCCCCTACGTTCGCAAGGATCCCCATGCCCGTTGAAAAGGTGCTCGTCGTCGGCGGCGGCATCACCGGAAGCGTGCTGTGCCTCGCGCTGGCCCAGCGCGGCGCCGAGGCCGAGCTGGTGGAACTGTCGCCCCAATGGTTCGGGGTGGGGCACGGCATCACCCTCCAGGGCAACGCCCTCAAGGCGCTGCGTTCCGTGGGCGTACTGGAACAGGTGCTGGCCCGGGCGGTGCCGTTCGACATCATGCGGCTGCGCGGCGCGGACGGCGAGCTGATCACCGAGCTGCCGACGCCCCACACCGGTGGGCCCGAACTGCCGTCCACGGCAGGCGCGTTGCGCACCGATATGCAGAACGCACTGTGCGACGCCGTGCACGCGCACGGGGTGCGGGTCCGGCTCGGACTGAGCGTCGAACGGCTCGACCAGTCCTCCGACCACGTCGACGTCACCTTCACGGACGGCTCGACCGGGCGGTACGACCTGGTGGTCGGGGCCGACGGCATCAACTCCCGGATGCGCGGACAGATCGGTATCGAAACGCGGCCCCACCCGGTCGGTATGTCGATCTTCCGGGTCGTCGCCGACCGCCCCGCCGAGATGGACTGCGCGGAGGTGTACTACGGCGGCCCCCGCTACAAGGCCGGCTACAGCCCGATCTCCCCGGACCAGTGCTACGCCTACCTCCTCGACGAGAACCTCGACGCCTCCCTCGTCGGCCCCCGCGCTCCCCTCGGGCTGCTGCGCGAGCGCGGTACCGGGTACGGCGGCACCTGGGGCAAGATCCTCGCATCGCTGCCCGACGACACGGCGGTCGACTACCGCTGGATCGAGGCGATCCTCGTCGACGAACCCTGGCATCGCGGCCGTACGGTGGTGATCGGCGACGCCGCGCACGCGTGCCCGCCGCTCATCGCGCAGGGCGCGGCGATGTGCGCGGAGGACGCGGTGCTGCTGGCCGAGCTGGTGACCGGGGACGAGCCGGTGGACCGGGCGCTGGAGCACTTCATGGCGCGGCGGCTGCCGAGGGTGCGGATGGTGCTGGAGAACTCGCTCCAACTGGCCGCGTGGGAGATCGCCCCGGGCACACCGGGCGCCGATCCCGCGGGCATCATGTCGCGGACGCTGAACTCCCTGACGGCGGCGGCGTGAGCGGCCCCGTCGTCGACTTCCACGGGCATCTCGCGGTACCGGCCGCCGACGCGCTGTGCGCGGGTACGCCCGGTCTCGCCGCCGAGTTCGCCGCCGAGCAGCGCGCCCACTCCCCCGCCTCCCTCGCCGTCAACCGGGCCCAACTCCAGCGCCTGGCACCCAAGTTGACGGACGCCGGCGCACGCCTCGCTGATCTCGACGCGATGGGCGTGGACGCCCAGGTGGTCGGCCCGATGCCGATGCACCACTACTGGGCCGACACCGACCTCGCCGCACGCCTGTCCCAGACCGTCAACGAAGCGGTGGCCGCGCACTGTGCCGAGGCGCCGGAGCGGCTGTACGGGCTCGGCACGGTTCCGCTCCAGCACCCGGATCTCGCGGTCGCCCTGCTGGGCGAGGCGGTCGTCGACCACGGCCTGTACGGGATCAGTGTGTCCACGACCGTCGAGGGGCGGGAGCTGGCCGATCCCGCGCACGACATGGTGTGGCAGCGGGCGGAGGAGCTGGGCGCGGTCGTGTTCGTGCATCCGTGGGGCTGTTCGCTCGGCGCCCGGCTGGCCACGCACTACCTCGGCAACACGGTCGGACAGCCGGTCGAGACGACGGTCGCACTGTCGCATCTCATCTTCACCGGCGTACTCGACCGCTTCCCCCGCCTGAAGCTGGTGGTCGCGCACGGCGGTGGCTATCTGCCGACGTACATCGGGCGCTCCGACCACGCCTGGCGGGTCCGCGAGGACGCGCGCGGGTGTGTCGAGCCGCCGAGCGCGTATCTGCGGCGCATGTGGTTCGACTCGCTCGTCTACACCCCGCGCGCGCTGCGCCAACTGGTCGAGGAGGTGGGCGCGGACCGGGTCGTCCTGGGCACCGACTACCCCTTCGACATGGGCGTGGCCGACCCGCTCGACCGCCTGGGCGCCGCCGGGCTGATCGCCGCCGACCGGTCCGCCGTCGCCGGGGGCAACGCCTACGACCTGCTGCTGAAAGGACGCGTCCGATGAACCTCGGTCCCATTGAGGAAGAGCTGGCCAAGGCCCGTTCCGCGTACCGAAATTGGGGACGCTGGGGACCGGACGACGTGCTCGGCACCCTCAATCACATCGACGACGCGATGCGTGCGCACGCGGTGGGTCTGGTGCGGCGCGGGCGGCCCTTCTCTCTCGCGCAGGAGTTCAACGAGCAGGGCCCGCAGCGCGGTTTCCGGGGCCGGATCAACCCCGTGCACTACATGAAGGACACCGGTTCGGACGCGGCGGCGGGCACACAGGGCTTTCCGCACGGGTTCGGCGGCGCCGACGACCATGTCGTGATGCCGCTCCAGGCGTCCACGCAGTGGGACGGGCTCGGCCACATCTTCGACAACAAGCAGGCGTGGAACGGCCGTTCGTGCACGATCGTCAACGGCGACGGCGACTCCGTCACGGGCATCGAGCACATGAAGGACGCCTTCACCGGGCGCGGTGTCCTCCTCGACGTCGGCCGCGTTGTCGGTGACGAACACGGTGAACTCCCCGACGCTTTCCCCATCCTGGAGGAGCATCTGCGCGCCACGATCGAGGCGCAGGGCGCCACCTCGACGGTCCGCCGCGGCGACCTCGTCCTCGTCCGCACGGGACAGCTCGGCCGCGTACGACGACTCGGCGACTGGGGCGGCTACGCGGCCGGCGACGCCCCCGGCCTCTCCTTCACCACCCTCGGCTGGCTGCACCGCACAGAGATCGCCGCAATCGCCTCCGACACGTGGGGACTTGAGGTACGGCCGTACGAGTTCGCCGAGCGAGCGATGTCCCCGCTGCACCAGATCGCGATCCCCAACATGGGCCTGCCACTGGGCGAGATGTGGGACCTGGAGGAACTGTCGGAGGACTGCGCGGCGGACGGTGTGTACGAATTCCTGTTGGTCGCAGCGCCGTTGCCGGTGACCGGCGCGGTGGGCGCCCCCGTCAACCCGATCGCGGTCAAGTGAGTACGGCATCGATGAACACCAACCGCTTCTCCGGCACCCTCCACCTCCCCGGTGACGAGGACTTTCACGAGGCCTGCTTCGGCCGTGTCTTCAACGCCCGCCGCCCGTCGGACCGTTCACCGGCCGCCGTGCTGCGGGCGGCGACCGAGCAGGACGTCGTGGAGGGCGTACGGCTGGCCCTGGAGCGGGGCTGGCAGGTCGCCGTCCGTTCCGGCGGGCACAGCTGGGCCGCCTGGTCGGTGCGTACGGACGCGCTGCTGATCGATCTCGGGGATCTGCGCGAGATGACGTACGACGACACGACCGGGATCGTGACGGCCACCCCCAGCGTCAAGGGCGGCGATGAACTCAACCCGTTCCTGGGCGAGTTCGGACGGTTCTTCAACGGCGGGCACTGCCCTTCGGTCGGCATCGGAGGCTTCCTCCTCCAGGGCGGCCAGGGCTGGAACGCGCGCGGCTGGGGCTGGGCGGCGGAGAACCTCGTGGCGATCGATGTCGTCACCGCCGAGGGCGAGTTGGTCCGCGCGGACGAGACGACAAACGCCGACCTGTTCTGGGCGGCGCGGGGAGCCGGCCCGGGTTTCTTCGGTGTCGTCACCCGCTTCCACCTCCGCACCCGCCCCCTGCCGAAGCATCTGGCGCACACAGTCCACGCGTACCCGGTCGCCCTCTTCGCCGAGGTCATGACCTGGCTGCACGGGATGCACCACACGGTGTCGGACCTGGTCGAGATCGTCGCCCTCACCCAGACCCCACCCGGCCACGACGAGCCGTTGCTGCTGGTCACGGGCGTGTCGATGACCGACACGCCCGAGCAGGCCGCCGAGGCGCTGGCGCCGCTGCACACGAATCCGTACGCCGACCGGGCCGTCTTCCGCGTCGAGGCGCAGCCGACCACACTCGCCGAGCAGCTCCTCAACCAGCGGAGCGCGAACCCCGAGGGGCATCGCTATCTCGTCGACAACGCCTGGCTGACCGGAACCGCCGAGAAGGTCGTGCCGGCCATCCGGAAGGCGTTCACCGAGCAGCCCACCCGGCAGACGTTCACGATCTGGTTCTCGATGGCCCCGCTGCGCGAACTCCCCGACATGGCCTTCTCGTTGCAGTCGGAGATCTACTGCGCCACGTACGTCGTGCACGACGAGCCCGAGCGGGACGCCGAGTTGCGGGCCTGGCTCGACGACGCGATGGCGGACATGGAGCCGGTGACCGCCGGCCAGTACCTCGGGGACTCCGACTTCACCGTCCGGCAGGTGAGGTTCATGGGCGACGCGCAGTGGCAGCGGCTGCGCGAGATCCGGGCCGTCCGCGACCCGAAGGGTCTCTTCGCCGGGTATCTGAGCGCCGGGGCCGTCACCAACACCAACCACTGGGAGCAGTGAGGCATGCGGTTCGCGACATATGAGTACGAGGGCGTGGAGCGCGCCGGAGTCGTCCAGGGGCAGACCATCCATCCACTGCCGGACGACGTCACCGTCCTCTCGCTCGTCGAGACGGAGACACTGCACGCGGCCGGGGCCGAAGCACTGGGCCGGGCAAGCGAGTTGACGGTGGATCAGGTGCGGCTGCTGCCGCCGCTCAAGCCGCCGTCCATCCGGGACTTCGTCGGCTTCGAGGCGCACATCGAGGGGGTATCCAAGTCCCTCGACGGGCTGGAGCACGTGCCCGAGGAGTGGTACCGGGCGCCCAACTTCTACTTCACCAACCCGCACGCCGCGTACGGCGCTCATGACGAAGTGCCCATTCCGGCGGGCTGCTCGGTGCTCGACTTCGAGCTGGAGGTAGGTGCGGTCATCGGACGGGCAGGGCGCGACCTCACGCCCGATCAGGCCCGCGAGCACATCGTCGGCTATCTCGTCTTCAACGACTGGTCGGCCCGTGACCTGCAGAAACCGGAGAAGAACCTGGGCCTCGGCTTCTCCAAGGGCAAGGACTTCGCCAACACGCTCGGCCCGTTCCTGGTCACCGCGGACGAGGTGGAGGACCGCAGGGACGCCGACGGCTTCCTCGACCTGGAGATGACCGCGACCCTGAACGGCGAGCTGATCGGCCGGGACACGCTCGCCAACGTCTCCTGGACCTTCGAGGAGATGATCGCCTACGCGGCCCGTGACGCCTGGGTGCGCCCCGGTGACATCCTCGGCTCGGGCACCTGCGGCTGGGGCGCCCTGGCGGAGTTCTGGGGCCGCGTCGGCGAGCGCACTCCCCCGCCCCTCGCCCCCGGCGACGAGGTGACGCTCACCGTGGAACGCCTCGGCAGCCTCTCCAACCGCATCGTCACCGGACGTACGGACGTGTACCTTCCGCGCGCCCGAAAGCGGGGCCGCACCCCACGGCCGTAGCACGGAATCCTGTGTCTCCGCCAAGCCGGGCCTGTGTCCTGACCATGGGGGCACAGGCCCGTCGACCTGCGCGTATTCCCGGGAGCGATGGCTCGCATCCGCGTTTCTGAGAATGTGCGCGTGGACCTTCCTCATACCGTCCTCCCAAAGTTACGCTCCGGTTTCACGGCCGTACGACGACGTGGCCGGCGCCTGCCGCCAGGCGTGACGGAAGGGGACATCCGTGGGTCTGGGAGCGATCGATCTCAATCTTCTGGTGGCGCTGGAGGCCCTGCTGGAGGAGAAGAACGTCACGCACGCCGGCGTCCGGCTCTCCACCAGCCAGTCCGCGATGAGCGGCTCGCTCGCCCGGCTGCGCCGCCACTTCAACGACGAGCTGCTGGTACGGGTGGGCCGGGAGTACGAGCTGACCCCGCTGGCCGAACGGCTGCTGCCCGTCGTACAAGCATCCCTGTACAAGGCCGAGGAGGCCCTGTCACTGACCCGGCGCTTCGATCCGGAGCACAGCCGGCAGCGGTTCTCGGTGGTGATGTCGGACTACGTGATGACGGTGTTCGTCGAGCCGCTGCTGCGGGCCATCGCAGACGAGGCGCCCGGCGTACGCATCGACTTCCACCCCCTGGTGCACGGCCAGCCGGAGAACGAGACCCATCTGCGCTGCCACGACCTGATGGTCGTACCGCTCGGCTACCGGCTGCCCGGGATCAGCGAGGCCGTGATGCACGACCGGTTCGTCTGCATCGTCGACCCCGACAACCCGCGCCTCGTCGACGGTCGGCTCACGCTCCGCGACCTGGCCGACATGCCGCATGCCGCCTCCGCGTTCGGCAAGAGCCAGACGCCCGCGGACCGGCAGCTGGAGACCCTCGGTATCGTGCCGAAGGTGCAGGTCAGCACGCCCGGGTTCAGTGTCCTGCCGTTCCTGGTGGGCGGCACCGACCTGGTCGCCCTGGTGCCCGAGCGGCTCGCCCGGCGCTACGAGGGCTTCGCGCGCTGTGTCGCCGTACCGACGCCGTTCCCGGACGTACCGCTGGTGGAGGCCATGTACTGGCACCACAACCGGCACTCCGACCCGGCGCACCGCTGGCTGCGCGAGACCATGCGCAGGGTGGGCGCCTCGCTGGACGAGGAGCCGTCGACCGACGGTACCGAGGCGATCGTGGACACGGATGCCAGCCATGAGGAACGCGCGTTTCCGGAGCTGGCCCCCGCTTCCTAGCGTGGCAGGGGAAACCCCTAGCCTCCTGGAGGAACCGTGAGCCGTACGCGTCTGGCCGGCCGTACCGTCGTCGTCACCGGAGCCGCGCAGGGACAGGGCGCCGCCGAGGTGTCGGCGGCCGCCCGGGAGGGCGCGTCGGTCATCGCGACCGACGTCCTCGACGAGCCCGGCGAGAAACTCGCCGCCTCCCTGCGCGCCGACGGCCTCGACGTCACCTACCGGCACCTGGACGTGTCGTCGGAGGACGGCTGGGCGGCCCTCGCGGCCTCGCTGGACGTCGTGCACGGGCTGGTCAACAACGCGGGCATCGCCGTACGGGCCCGGCTCGGGCACGTCGAACTCGCCGACTGGAACCGGGCATTCGCGGTGAACACGACGGGTGCGCTGCTCGGCATCCAGGCGCTGACCCCACTGATGCCGGCCGGTTCGTCGATCGTCAACGTCGGCTCGGTGGCCGGTCTCACCGCTCACCACGCGGTCGCGTACACGGCGAGCAAGTGGGCGCTGCGGGGCCTGTCACGGGTGGCCGCACTGGAGTTGGCGCCGCGTGGCATCCGTACGAACGTGATCCACCCCGGGTACATCGAGACGCCGCTGATGGCGACCGCGAACCCGGTCTTCGTGGGCGCGCATCTCGCGATGACACCTCAGGGCCGCCCCGGAACGACGGACGAGGTGGCGCCGCTGGTCGTGTACCTGCTGTCGGACGAGGCGTCGTACGTCAACGGCGCGGAGATCACGGTGGACGGCGGTTACGCGGCACACGGCGGCGTGAAGGCGATCACGAACGCGCTCGACGCGTCCTGACATCTGCTGGTTCGAGTCAGGACACGAGGAGGAGGCCGGGGCGGGTGCCCCGGCCTCCTCCTCGTGTACGCCCTACGGATCACGCGGTCGCGGGCTGCACCGCCGCCTCCCCGGTCGCGTCGACCTCCGACCGGGCGGTGTTCTTGCGGACCAGCAGCAGGGTGACCACCGCGCCGAGCAGTGAGGCGCAGCCGCAGATCACCACGCCGACCGCCATGCCGTGGCCGAGGGCCGTCTGTGCGGCGGCGCGGGCGCTCTCGCTGCCCGCGTTGACGACGGCGAGCGGTCCGGCCGCCGCCTCCATGCCCGCGTCGGCCCCGCTGAGCTTGCCGACGAGGGCGGAGGACGCGGCGCTCATCGCGATCGTGCTGATGACGGCCGGGCCGAGGCCCTGCCCGAACTCGCGGACGAGGCTGGTGGCGCCGCTGGCCATGCCGGTCATGTGGATCGGGACGGCGTTGACGGCGGCGGAGGTCAGCGAGGAGACCACGCAGATGAAGCCGACACCCAGCAGCAGCACCGGGCCGATGAAGGCCGCGAGGGAGGTGGTGGTGATGGGCAGGGCGGCGATCCAGAACTGACCGGCGGCCATGGGCAGCAGACCGCCCATCAGCAGCCAGCGGGCGTCGATCCTGGTCAGCATCCGGCTCAGCACGGGGGCGAGGAGCAGCGGGATCAGCTGGAGGATGACGAAGGGCATACCTGCCTTGAGGGCGCTCAGGTGCATCACCGCGCCAAGCCGGATCGACACGCAGTACGCCGTACCGATGAAGCCGAACATCCCGGCGAGGGCGACGACGGCCGCCGCCGCGAACGAGGGGATCTTCAGCAGTTCCAGGTTGAACATCGGTGACGCGGCGCGCAGTTCGGCGACGACGAACCCGACGAGAGCCACCGCGGCCAGGGAGAGGGAGCCGACGATCGCCGCGCTGCTCCAGCCGCGCTCGCCGCCCTCGATGATGCCCCAGAGCAGGGCGGTGAGGCCGACGGCGATGGTGATCTGGCCGGGCCAGTCGAGTGTGCGGCCCTCGGGTGCCTTGGAGTCGGTGACGAGCTTCCAGCACGCGACCGCGACGATCAGCCCGAGGACGACCGGCGGGACGAACGCCCAGCGGAAGTCGGCGACGGTGGCGAGCACACCGGAGGACAGCGGTCCGAGCGCCGAGGCCAGGGAGATGCTCAGTGCCCAGGTGGAGACGGCTTTCGCCCGGTCCTTCTGGTCCGGGGTGGCCGCGGCGATGACCGCTAGGGAGCTGGGGAAGAGCGCGGCAGCGCCGATACCGGCGAGGGCCTGGCCGGTCCAGAGCATGCCGATGCTCTGCGCGGTGGCGTTGAGGAGTTCACCGAGAGCCAGGATCAGTCCGCCGAGGACGAGCAGGCGCTTACGGCCGAAGAGATCTCCGACCACACCGAAATTGAGTTCCAGAATGGCGGTGGGGAGAATGAAGGCGGAAGTCACCCAGGCCACTTGGGAACCCGAGGCCCCGAATGCGGCCTGGATTTCCCCGTTGATGGGCGAGGGAACGGTAATGCACAATTGCGCCGCCGCGACCGCGAGGCAGCAGGCTATGAGCGTGCCCTTGTCGAGTCTGTTCAGGGAGATCGATTTCGTTGGTTGCGTCATCGCGGCTTCTTCTCTATGAGTTCGATGAGATTTCCCTCGGGGTCACTGACCCAGGCCATACGCACGCCCGGTTCGGGGGACGGCCCCGGTTTCATGACCTCGCCCGCCCCATGGGCGACCAATGCGTCATGAACGGGGTCGAGTTCGGGGGTGGTGACCGCGAAGTGCCCGTATCCCTCGGTGAGGGCGGCGGTCAGCGGGTCCGGTGCGCGCAGGCCCGGCGCGGAACCGGGCCGGGCGAGCAGTTCGAGGCGCCAGCCGTCGGGATGCTCCAGGACGACGCCCCGCAGTCCGGGTCCTTCGAGGTGGAACTCGAAGACGGTCTTCAGGCCGAACGCGCCCTGGTACCAGGCGGTTTGGGCAGGCAGATCGCGTACGTTGACGCCCACGTGGTCGAGTCGGGTGGTCACGTCCGCTCAGCCCGCCATCGCGCTGTCGCCGCCGTCGACCATGAGGTTGGCGCCGTTGACGAAGGCCGCCTCGTCGGAGCAGAGGAAGGCCGCGGCCCGGGCGATGTCCTCCGGTTCGCCGACGCGTCCGACGGGGATACGGGCCTCCAACTGGGCCCGGGGGCCGTCCGGATCGTCGAGGAAGGGGGCGGTGGCCGAGGTGCGGGTCATGCCGGGGGCGACGGTGTTGACGCGGATGTGGTGCGGGGCGCCGGCCGCGCACAGGTGCTTGCTCATCGCCAGCACCCCGCCCTTGGCGGCCCCGTGCGGCACCATCGGCATGAAGGGCGCCCCGCGTACGGCGGCCACCGAGGCCACGTTGAGGACGACTCCGCCGCCGCGCGCGATCAGGTGCGGCCAGGCCGCGCGCGTACAGAAGTAGGGGATGTCCAGTTCGTTGCGGATGGTGAAGTACCAGTCCTCGACGGGCTGGGTGTCGAACGGCCCGTTCCGCAGCGCGGAGGCGTTGTTGTAGAGGATGTCGATGCCGCCGAAGGCCTCGAGCCCGGCGTCGATCCATTCCCGGGCGCCGCTTTCGGTGGAGAGGTCCACGGGGGCCAGGGACCGCATGATTCCACCGGCCTTCTCGACGAGTTCGACGGTTTCGGCCGCGTTCACCTCGTCCAGGTCGCAGCCGAATACCGTGGCGCCTTCCGCGGCGAATACGAGGGCCGCGGCGCGACCTATTCCGGCCCCCGTTCCACTGATGAAAGCGATTTTCCCGGCCAGTCGACCCATGGTTGCCATGTCCCTTGTCCAGTGCCGCCGGAGTGCGGTGGTGGAAGCGTAGGTACGGCCATTGGGCAGAACAAGAAATGCGTCGCTTCAGGTCCATCGGGGGTTCGTATGGCTGGTATGCGGGCAGTGGAGTCGGGGGCGCGTCCGCACCTCGGCGGGCGTCGAGCCGCTGAGTCACACCTCACAGCCGTGGCCGTGGATCGTGTGGTACGGTGCCGACAGCACTTGTGTACGCCCCGTCTTGGGCGCCGGTGCCAGTTCATTCTCACTCTCGCTGACCCGCCCGTCGGTTTCCGACCGGCGCATCGGCTCTTCCGCCGCCCGTAGCGCGTTCGGCGCGCTCAGTTCCAGCGGCCTCTCACCCTTCCTCTCTGTCTCCGCGTGCCTCATGCGGCATGCGTCTCCGTCCTTGAAAGGACCCAGTCTCATGACCACCACACTCGAACACCCCCCAGTGGAACAACTGCCCCCGACCCGCATCGCGACCGGTGTCCTCGACATCGACAGCAACGGGAAGGGATACCTGCGGGCCGCCGACAGCTGCCTGCCCTCCCCCACCGACCTCCAGGTCTCCCCGGCACTGATCCGCCGGTACGGCCTGCGCAAGGGCGACCTCGTCGCCGGCGCCCGCGGTGCCCAGCGCGCCCTGACCGAGGTCGGGCTGGTCAACGGCCGTACGCCCGAAGAGCTGCGCGGCCGTCGCCACTTCCGCGACCTCACCCCGCTGCACCCCCGTGAGAGGCTCCGCCTCGAACACCCGGCTGCCGGACTCGCCGGACGCGTCGCCGACCTGGTCACACCCGTCGGCAAGGGCCAGCGCGGGCTGATCGTGGCCCCGCCCAAGACCGGCAAGACCGTACTGCTCCAGCAGATCGCGGCGGCCGTCGCCGGCAACCACCCCGAGTGCCGCCTGATGGTGGTGCTGCTCGACGAGCGCCCCGAGGAGGTCACCGACATGCGGCGCTCCGTACGCGGCGAGGTGTACGCCTCGACCTTCGACAAGGCGCCCAAGCAGCACATCGCCCTCGCCGAACTCGTCATCGAGCGGGCCAAGCGGCTCGTCGAGGCGGGCGAGGACGTCGTCATCCTCCTCGACTCCCTCACCCGGCTGTGCCGCGCCCACAACAACGCGGCGGCCTCCGGCGGCCGAACCCTCAGCGGCGGTGTCGACGCCGCCGCACTGCACGGGCCGAAGCGGCTGTTCGGCGCCGCGCGCCTGGCCGAGGAGGGCGGTTCGCTGACCATCCTCGCCACCGCCCTGGTGGAGACGGGCTCGCGCGCCGACGACTTCTTCTTCGAGGAGCTGAAGAGCACCGGCAACATGGAACTGCGGCTGAGCCGCGAACTGGCGTCCCGGCGCGTGTACCCGGCCGTCGACATCATCCCGTCCGGCACCCGCCGCGAGGAACTCCTGCTACCTCCGGCCGAGTTGACGACCGTACAGGGCCTGCGACGGGCCCTGCAGTCGCGGGACGGCCAGTCGGCCATGGAAACCCTCCTGGAACGCCTCCGCGACACCCCCGACAACGCGACCTTCCTGCGCAGGATCCAGCCGACGCTACCCACGACCGGCTGAAGTCGGGGGCCGCGCAGCGCCCCCGACAGGGGCGCGGGGAACTGCGCGACCAGCCCCCACCGACCCGCGGCCAAAAAACGGCCCCACCCAGCGGAGCGCTAGCGCATCCGGGTGTTAGGGACCACCCCTCGGCCCCGGCACCACCCCGTACCGCACATCCGTTCCTACGTTTGCGGTATGACGATCAGATTCTCTTCTCGCGTCGCCGTCTCCTGCTGCGCGCTGTGCGCGACGGGCGTACTGGCCCTCGCACCGGCCCCGGCGTCCGCCCGCGCCACCGCCGACGCAACCACGCAGACCACGCCGCCGACGGCGGACGCCCAGCTGCTGTACCGCACAGGCACACACGCCCGCCTCCGTCCCGGCGCACCCCGCCTCCCCCGGGACGTGTCCGCACTGTCCTGGCTGGTGGCCGACGCCCTCACCGGTGACGTGCTCGCCGCGCACAACGCGCACCGCAAGCTGCCCCCGGCCAGCACGCTCAAGACGCTCTTCGCCCTCACCGTGCTGCCCACGCTGCCCGCGGGCCTGCGGCACAAGGTCACCGAGGACGAGTTGGCGGGCGTCGGGGCCGGCAGCAGCCTGGTCGGGGTCGCGGCGGGGCGTACGTACCGGGTCGCCGACCTGTGGCGGGGAGTGTTCCTCAACTCCGGGAACGACGCCGTGCACGTCCTGGCCGCCATGAGCGGCGGCTGGCGCGAGACCGCCGCCCGGATGCAGGCCAAGGCCCGCTCACTCGGCGCCCGCGACACGCACGTGCGCTCGCCCGACGGGTACGACGCGTCGGGGCAGGTGTCGTCGGCGTACGACCTCGCGGTGTTCGGGCGGGCGGGGCTGCACAACGCCGACTTCGCCGACTACTGCGGCACCGCCCGGGCGAAGTTCCCCGGCGGGGGCGGCTGGTCGTACGAGATCCAGAACACCAACCGGCTGCTGACCGGTGCCGACGGCGTCGGACGCTACCCCGGCGTCGTCGGCGTCAAGAACGGCTACACCAGCAAGGCGGGCAACACGCTGGTCGCCGCCGCGCGCCGGGGCGAGCGCACCCTGGTCGTCACGGTGATGAACCCTCAGGAGGGCGGCGGGTACGCCGTCTACGAGGAGGCCCGCTCGCTGCTCGACTGGGGATTCGGGGCCGCCGGACGCGTCGATCCCGTCGGCTCGCTGGCCGTCTCACGACCCGCACCGCAGGCCGGTCCGCAGGCGCCGCGCTCGGTCCCGGTGGCCGCCACCGTGACGTCCGGGACCGGGCCGGGTTGGCCGGAGACCTGGACGATCGTGGGTGCGGCCGTGCTCGGGGCCGGAGCGGTGTCGCTGGCGCTGCGGATCGCGGGCGTACGGCGGGTCTGATCGGCGCCGTCCACCGGCAGCCACAGCAGCAACCCGAGGGTGACCCAGACGTACGCGCTGCCGCCGATGAACCCGTCGACGCCGGACGCGTCGTCGAACCACAGCCACACCACGCTCGTGCACAGCACCGCGTACAGGGCGCCCGCCACGCGCGCGTGCCCGGTGCGCAGGAGGACGGCGAACGACGGGAGCAGCCAGACGAGATGGTGCACCCAGGTGATCGGGCTGACCAGACAGGCGGTCAGCCCGGTGAGGGCGAACGCGGCCCACCAGTCCCCCACCACGACGGCCCGCCGGGCCCGCCACGCCCAGACCGCGAGGACGACCAGAACCACCACCAGCCATACGGCGCGGCTCGGTTCGCCCGGCACGGCCAGCCGCGCCAGGACACCCTGGAGCGACTGGTTGGAGACGTACGCGAGTCTGCCGATGCGCTGGGTGTCCCACAGCGCCTCGCTCCAGTAGAAGCGCGAGGCGTCCGGCGCGATCCACACCGCGAGGCCGGTGGCCGCACCGGCGACGACGGTCGCGACCCCGGCGGCCCGTCGCCGCCCGGCGAGCAGCAGCAGTCCGATGAAGAGGGCGGGCGTCAGCTTGATGGCGGCGGCGAGCCCGATCCCGATGCCCGCCCAGCGCGCCCTGCCGGTCGTCAGCAGCCAGGCGTCGACGAGGACGAGGGCCAGGAGTACGAGGTTCACCTGGCCGAAGCTGAAGGTGTCGCGGACGGGTTCGAACAGCGCCAGCGCACAGCCGGTCAGGGCCCAGCCGTACCAGCCGTAGCGGCGCAGCACCGGCCCGGCCGTCATCCACACCACCGCGCCGAGCGCCGCCAGGTTGAGCAGCAGCGCGGCGGTGATCGCGGCGTGCAGTCCGAGCAGCGCCATCGGCAGCATGCTGACCGCGGCGAACGGCGGGTAGGTGAAGCCGTACGTCGTACCGGGCACCCGGTAGTCGTAGATCCGGCCGCCGTGGTGGACCCAGGTGTCGATGGTTCCGTAGTAGACGCGCAGGTCGAACCAGCCGCGCAGCAGGGGCACGGTCGCCGTGAACACGGTCACCGCGACGGCGAGGGCGAGCACCAGGAGGAGCCGTCCGCGGTCGGTGCGGGGCAGTCTGACAGTGCTGATGCTCATACCGTGCTCTCCCGCAGGGGTGCCTGGGCCGCCTGGTGGGCCTGCCAGAGGACGACGACGGCCAGCGCGCCGCCGGAGACCGCCAGGATCAGTTCCTCGGTGCCGGCGGGCGCGCCGCTGGGCAGGGCGAGGAGCGCGACGACTCCCGTGACGGCCGCGAGCCGGCGCCGTACCGAACTGCTGGGCGCGGCGGCGGCGATGAGGAACAGGGCCCACAGGGCGTACCAGGGCCGGATCGCGGGGCCGAGGACGACCACGACGGCCAGGCTCAGACCGAGTGCGTAGACCGGGCTGAGGCGTGGGCGGCGCAGCCATATGTACGCGATGGCGAGGACGGTGAGCGCGATGCCGAGCAGATGCCAGGCCGGGACGGCGAGCGGCGCGAGATCGCTGCCGATCTCCGTGAGCACGGCGGCCGTGGCGCGGCCGAGGAGGCTGGTGAGGGCCCAGTTCTGGGGTGACACCGGGGTTTTCAGGGCGCCTATCCAGCCGTATCCCGTGCCGGTCAGGGCGGTGACGGCCACAGTGGTGGCGGCTGCCGCGCCCGCCGTGGTCAGTACCGCCCGGACCGGGCTGCGGCCCGCGCGGATCTGCAGGGCCACGACCGCGGCGAGGCCGAGCAGCGCGGGTGCCTTGACGAGGGCGGCGAGCGTGACGAGTACGGCACCCAGGACCGGCCAGCGGCCCAGCGCCGCGACCAGGCCGACGCCGAGCAGCCCGAGCATGATCGCGTCGTTGTGGGCGCCGGCCACCAGGTGCAGCAGGACCAGCGGGTTGAGGGCGCCGAGCCAGAGCGCGGCGGCCGGGTCGGCGCCGCTGTGCCGGGCGAGGCGGGGCAGGGCTGCCGCCATCAGGGCCACGCCGAGCAGCGCGACCAGCCGCATGCCGAACAGGCCGGCGGGTATCTCGCCCCGGGTCAGTCCGGAGAGCCCGGACGCGACGGCGAGGAACACGGGGCCGTACGGGGCGCCGGTCTGCTGCCACACCGGGGCGACCTCGGCGGCGAGCGGGCCGCCGAGGAGGGCCGGGCCGTGCGTGTACACGTCCATGTTGGCCTCGACCATCGCGCCCTGGGCGAGATAGCTGTACACGTCGCGGCTGAAAAGGGGCGGGGCGAGGAGCAGCGGGGCCGCCCAGACGACGAGGACGAGCATCAGGGACCGTACGGTGGGCGGCTCCTGGCTGCGTACCAGTTTGCCGAGCATGGCCCAGGCGGCGATCAGGAGGACGACGCCGAAGTAGACACCGACGAGGCCCAGCGCCGCCCGGCCGGTCGAGGGGGCGATGAGTTCGCGTACGGGGAGGGCGCCGGCGGTCTCGCCTCCCAGGGCGAGGCAAGCGGTGCCGATCAGGCCTATGGCCTGGCAGCGGGGGAGGTTGATGGGGAGAGCCTTGGCCAGCACTTGGTCAGGGTGGCAAGGGTGGGTGGCCGGGAGGCTACGGGGTGCTCTCCGGGTGGGGACCTGGGAGTTACTGGCGGGTGATCTCTGGGGGTTGAGTGTCGGGTGCGGGCCCGGTGGGGGCTTGTCGCGCAGATCCCCGCGCCCCTAAAAGCGGCGGGGGGCCGTCGCTTGCAAGTGACCGCCCGTGCCCCGCAAAGCGACAGCGCACCGTCCCTCGAATGTGACCGCCCGTGCCCCCGAAAAGCAACGGCTCACCCCCTCCTCAAGCCCTCGGCCTCCCGGTCAGAAGACCGACACCCCCGTCAGTGTGGTGAAGCGGGCCAAGGCCGTGACGCCCGCTACCGAGTTGCCCCTCTCGTCCAGGCCGGGGCTCCATACGCAGAGCGTGCAGCGGCCGGGGACCACGGCGATGATGCCGCCGCCGACTCCGCTCTTGCCGGGGAGGCCCACTCGGTAGGCGAAGTCGCCTGCCGCGTCGTAGGTACCGCAGGTCAGCATGATGGCGTTGATCTGTTTGGCCTGGCTGCGGGTCAGGAGGCGGGTGCCGTCGGCGCGGACGCCGTGGCGGGCCAGGAAGCCGGTCGCGAGGGCCAGGTCGGCGCAGGACGCCTCGATGGAGCACTGGCGGAAGTACTGCTCCAGCAGGTCCGGGACCGGGTTGTCGATGTTGCCGTACGAGGCCATGAAGTGGCCCAGGGCGGCGTTGCGGTGGCCGCGTCCGGCCTCGGAGGCGGCCACCTCCTTGTCGAAGGTGAGACCGGGGTTGCCCGACTCCGCGCGCAGGAAGTCGAGGAGTGCGCCGGCCGCGTCGCCGGTACGGGTGTGCAGGCGGTCGGTGACGACGAGGGCGCCCGCGTTGATGAACGGGTTGCGCGGGATGCCGTTCTCGTACTCCAGCTGGATCAGGGAGTTGAAGGGGTTTCCCGAGGGTTCGCGGCCCACGTGCTCCCAGAGTTCGTCGCCCTCGCGGGCCAGATCGAGGGCGAGGGTGAACACCTTGGTCACGGACTGCGCGGAGAACGGCTGCCGCCAGTCCCCCACGCCGTACACCGTGCCGTCGAGTTCGGCGACGGCCATGCCGAAGCTGCGGGGGTCTTGCGAGGCGAGGGCCGGGATGTAGTCGGCGGGGCGCCCGCATCCCGGGGTGCGGGCGATCTCCTCGGCGATGCGGTCCAGGACCGGCTGGAAGGTCGGGGGCGACGGTGCTGATGCCATGATCGCCATTGTCCCTCCGGGCCGGTCCTAATGCGCGTTTGTGTGTGCTGGGCGCTTCGTTGGGGCGGTAGTGATGAATCTGCGGCCCGGTGGGGGCTGGTCGCGCAGTTCCCCGCGCCCCTAAAAGGGGCGCGGCTGCACCGTAGGACGGTTAACTTGTCGCGCCCGTGCCCGCCACGTTCTCCGGGCGGAGTAGCTCCGCTAGGCGTTCCGCCGGCAGCAGGCCCTTCTCCAGGACCAGTTCGGCTACGCCCCGGCCGCTGGCGAGGGCCTCCTTGGCGATGTCGGTGGCGGCCGTGTAGCCGATGTGGGGGTTGAGGGCGGTGACCAGGCCGATGGAGTTCTCGACGCTCGCGCGCAGTGCCTCGGTGTTGGCGGTGATGCCGTCGACGCAGCGCTCGGCGAGTGTGAGGCAGGCGGTGCGCAGGTGGGTGATGGACTCGGAGAGGGAGTGCAGGATGATCGGCTCGAAGGCGTTGAGCTGGAGCTGGCCCGCCTCCGCGGCCATCGTGATCGTCACGTCGTTGCCGATCACCTCGAAGGCGACCTGGTTGACGACCTCGGGGATCACCGGGTTCACCTTGCCGGGCATGATCGACGAACCCGCCTGCACCGGCGGCAGGTTGATCTCGCCGAGTCCCGCGCGCGGTCCGGAGGAGAGCAGGCGCAGGTCGTTGCAGCTCTTGGAGAGCTTGACCGCGATCCGCTTCAGGACCCCGGACATCTGGACGAACGCCCCGCAGTCCTGGGTGGCTTCGACCAGGTTGGCGGCGGTGACCAGCGGGAGGCCGGTGATCTCGGCCAGGTGGCGACGGGCCGACTCGGCGTATCCGGCGGGGGCGTTGAGGCCCGTACCGATGGCGGTGGCGCCGAGGTTGATCTCATGGATCAGCTCGACCGCCTCCGCGAGGCGGCTGCGGTCCTCCTCGATCATCACGGCGTACGCCGAGAACTCCTGCCCGAGCGTCATCGGTACCGCGTCCTGGAGCTGGGTACGGCCCATCTTCAGCACGTCGCGGAACTCAACTGCCTTGCGGGCGAAGGCGTCCTGGAGCACGGCCATCGCCTTGAGCAGTTCGTGCACCGCGAAGACGGTCGCGACCTTGACGGCGGTCGGATAGACGTCATTGGTCGACTGGCCGAGGTTGACGTCCTCGTTGGGGTGCAGGTGCTGGTACTGGCCCTTCTCGTGGCCCAGCAGCTCCAACGCCCGGTTGGCTACGACCTCGTTGGCGTTCATGTTCGTCGAGGTGCCGGCCCCGCCCTGGATCACGTCCACCACGAACTGGTCGTGCAGCTTGCCGTCCCGTATCTCCCGGCACGCCTCGACTATCGCGGCGGCCTTCTTCGGCTCCAGGAGGCCGAGTTCCTCGTTGGCGAGGGCGGCGGCCTCCTTGACGGCGGCGAGGGCGTCGATGAGGTGCGGGTAGGCGGAGATGGTCATGCCCGTGATGGGGAAGTTCTCCGTGGCACGCAGGGTGTGGACACCCCAGTACGCCTCGACGGGAACATCACGGTCACCGAGCAGATCGTGTTCACTGCGATGGACTGCGGCGGCACTGCGCTGGGCTGCTGCGGTCATGGTGGGGCGGGCCTGCTTTCGTGAGAGGGCTGGCACTTCAGCCCGTCCGGCGTTTGAGGACGAGGCCGTTCAGGCCGAAGCGGGGGTCTGGGGGCGGCAGCCCCCAGGGATGGGACGGGTAGGGGCGGCGGGG
>NZ_JBSFDA010000035.1:0-40339 GCF_053593675.1 Streptomyces sp. NPDC002156
GGGAAAGTCGCGCTGAACGCGCTCTTCCTCGAACGCCGGACGGGCTGACATACCCAGCCCGTCCGGCGTTTGAGGACAAGGCCCCTTCAGGGCCGTAGCGGGGGTTCGGGGGCGCAGCCCCCAGGGATGGGACGGGTAGGGGCGGCGGGGGCGAAGGAAAATCGGCGTCCGACGCAGCCGCCCTGCCCCCCTGGGCAGCCCCTTTGCCCAGTTGTGATCCCTCCGGGGGACTGCGCGCCAGGCGTGTTGGTGTTTTCGTGGGTGTTGGACATTCCCGGTTGTGCCGTAACGGAGGTGTGCGTCATGCCCGAAGCCGCGTCGCGGCTGCAGAGCTACGCCGAACAGTTGCTGGGTGCCCCGCTCCCGATGCGCATCCGCGCCTGGGACGGTTCGGAGGCAGGCCCGCCCGGCGCCCCCGCCCTGGTCGTCCGCAACCGCCGCGCCCTGCGCCGGCTGCTGTGGAAACCGGGCGAACTGGGACTCGCCCGGGCCTGGGTCGCAGGCGACCTGGACATCGAGGGGGACTTCTACGCCGCCCTCGACCTGCTGTCCGGGCTGGTCTGGGAGCGCGGGGAGGACGCCCGGACCCTCGCCGAGGCGCTGCGTGACCCCGAGGCGCGGGCAGCGGTGCGCGGGCTCGTGAAGATGGCCGGGCCGCCTGTACCTCCTGCTCCGCCCCGTGAAGAGGTTCCGCGCCGGCGCCGGCACCTCCACACCAAGCGCACCGACAAGCGAGCCGTCAGCCACCACTACGACGTCGGCAACGACTTCTACGAGATCGTTCTCGGGCCGTCCATGGTGTACTCCTGTGCCTACTGGGATGCCCCCGGAGGAACCTCCGACTCCGGCACTCTTGAGGGCGCCCAGCGCGACAAGCTCGACCTCGTCTGTCGCAAGCTCGCCCTCGTGCCCGGTCTGCGGCTCCTCGACGTCGGCTGCGGCTGGGGCTCCCTCGCCATCCATGCCGCCCGCGAGCACGGCGTACACGTCGTCGGAGTCACCCTCTCGCAGGAGCAGGCCGCGTACGCCCGTAAGCGCGTCGCCGACCAGGGGCTCACGGACCGGGTCGAGATCCGGGTGCAGGACTACCGGGACGTCACCGACGGGCCCTTCGACGCCGTCTCCTCCGTGGGGATGGCCGAGCATGTGGGGAGCGAGCAGTATCTGACGTACGCACGTGATCTGTATGCCCTGCTGAAGCCCGGTGGGCGGTTGCTCAATCATCAGATCGCCCGTCGGCCGCGCGTGGACGAGGGCGCTTACAGCCTCGACGGGTTCATCGACGCCTATGTCTTTCCGGACGGCGAACTCGAGCCCATCGGCACCACCGTCACCCAGCTCGAACGGGCCGGGTTCGAGGTGCGTGACGTCGAGTCCATCCGGGAGCACTACGCCCTGACGCTGCGGCAGTGGGTGACCAACCTGGAGGGTGACTGGGCGCGCGCCCAGCAGCTCACCAGCCCGGGGCGGGCCCGCGTCTGGCGGCTGTACATGGCCGCCTCCGCCCTCGCCTTCGAGCACAACCGGATCGGCGTCAACCAGGTTCTCGCAGTACGGACCTCGGGCGACGGCGACTCCGGGATGCCGCTGCGTTCCCGTACCTGGAACTGACCGGGGAAGGGAGTACGTCGACGTCGGGCCCCGCTCCTTACGAGCGGGGCCCGGCCGCTGCCTTGCCTACTCCGACTTGATCGCCGCCAGCATGTTCAGCCGGGCCGCGCGCCGGGCCGGCCACAGGGCCGCCAGGACGCCCACCGTGGCGGCGAGGAGCAGGAAGAACGCCATCCTGGCCCAGGGCAGGACGAGTTCGTACGTCGGCATGCTGGTGCCGATGAGTTCGCCGGCCGCCCAGCCGAAGAACACGCCCAGGCCGATGCCCAGGACGCCGCCGAAGACGGAGATGACCAGGGATTCCAGGCGGACCATGCGCTTGATGCCCTTGCGGTCGAGGCCGATCGCGCGGAGCATGCCGATCTCCTGGGAGCGTTCGAAGACCGACATGGCCAGGGTGTTGATGACCCCGAGGACCGCGACCAGGACGGCCATCGCCAGGAGGCCGTAGAGCATGTTCAGCATCAGGGTGAACATGCTGGCGATCTCGTTGGAGATGTCCTTCTTGTCCTGGATCTGGATCGCCGGGTTGGTGCCCAGGGCCTGCTCCAGCCGGTCCTTCGTCGCGTCCGTCGCGCCGCCCGAGGTCTTCACCATGACCTGCATGTCGCCGATGTCGTCGGCGGCCGTCCGGTGCGGGGCCAGAAGGCTGTCGTCGACGAGAAGGCCGCTGATCATCTCGTTGCCCTCGTACACGCCCGCCACCGTCAGCCGCTGCTTCTTGCCGTCCTCGTAGCCGATGGTGAAGGCCGAACCCGCCTTCCAGCCATGGGAGTCGGCCGTCCACTCGTCCACGACGACCTGGGTGGCGCCGATCGCGAACGCGCCTTCGTTGATCGGCAGTTGGGTCAGCTTCCCGAACGCGGAGCCGGTGACGCCGGTCAGGTACTCCGTGGAGCCGTCGATGCGCGCGGGGGTGTTGCGCATGGGGCTGAGGGCGGTCACGCCGGTCGTCCTCGCCAGCTTCTCGGCGACCTCGGGGGAGAGTTCCATGCCGTTGGCCATGGAGACGACGTAGTCCGCCCTGATCGAGGACGAGGCCATCTTGTCGATCGACTTCTGGAGGCTGCCCGCCATCACCGTCATACCGGTGATGAGGGTGAGCCCGATCATCAGCGCGGAGGCCGTGGCGGCCGTACGACGGGGATTGCGGACCGAGTTCTGGCGGGCCAGCTTCCCGGAGACACCGAACACGCGCATCAGCGGGGCCGCGGCGGCGATCAGCGGGCGGGAGAGCAGCGGGGTGAGGATGAAGACGCCGATGATGAGGAGTACGGCGCCGATGCCCATGGGGGCCTGGCCGTCCGAGCCGCTCATCGTCGTGGCCGCGAGGACGACGGCGACGCCCGCGCCCGAGAAGAGCGCGCCCAGCGTGTTGCGCAGGACCAGCGACTTGGTCGTCGCGGTCGCGTGGACGCTGCTCATCGCGGCCACCGGGGGGATCTTCGCGGCGCGGCGGCCGGGCAGCCAGGCCGCCAGCATGGTGATGAGGATGCCGACCGCGAGGGCCGCGCCGACCGTGCCGGGCGTGACGATCAGCGGTCCGTCGGGCACGGTCGCGCCGAGCAGTCCGAGGAGTGCCTTCAGTCCGGCCCCGATCCCGATGCCTGTGATCAGTCCGGTCACCGCCGCCACCGCGCCGACCACGAACGCCTCGATCAGCACCGACCGCGTGACCTGGCGGCGCGAGGCACCGACCGCGCGCATCAGAGCCAGTTCCTTGGTGCGCTGGGCGACCAGCATGGTGAAGGTGTTGGCGATGATGAACGTACCGACGAAGAGCGCGATGCCGGCGAAGACCAGCAGGCCCTGCTTGAGGCCGCTCATCGAGGAGGAGATGAACTTGGCCTGGTCGTCGGCCAGTTGGGTGCCTGTCGTGGTCTCGATCGTGTCGCCCGGCAGGGCCTTGTCCAGGGCCGCCTTGAGTGCGGTCTGGCTCGTCCCTGCCGCCGCCTTGACGTCGATCTCGTCGTACGTGCCCGTCTTGCCGAACAGCTGCTGCGCGGTCGCCGTGTCGAAGAGGGCGAGGCTGCCGCCGGCCGCCACATTGCCGTCGTCCGTGGTGAAGATGCCGGAGACGGTGGGGGTGAGCACCGGGCCGTCCACCGACAGGCGCACGGTGTCGCCGACCTGGTAGCCGGCCCGCTCGGCGGTCTTCGCGTCGAGGGCGACCTGGTTCGCGCCGCGCGGCGCGGTGCCGTCCTTGAGCGGGTAGCGGGCGTCCTTGTCGCCCCAGAAGTTCCCGCCCTGCGACTGGAATCCGTCGCCGACGAGCTTGCCGTCCTTGTCGGCTATGGCCGTGAAGCCGGTCACGACACCGATGGCGGAGGCGGCACCCGGGACCTTCGCGCTCTCGTCGAGCAGGGCCCGCGTCAGCTCCGGGGTCTTGCCGATCTTGTCGCCCACATCGTCCCGGGGGCGTGCCTGCACGGCGACGTCGACCTGGTCGAACCCCTTGGCGGAGCTGTTCTGGAGGGCGTTCGAGAGGGTGTTGGTGAAGACCAGGGTCCCGGACACGAACGCCACGCCGAGCATCACGGCGAGCACGGTCATCAGAAGCCTGGCCTTGTGCGCGAGTACGTTGCGCAGGGCGGTACGGAACATGGGGTGTCGTCTCAGTCCGTCGGGTGAAGTGGAAGCAGGGCTACGGGAGTTGAGTGGACGTCAGCTGGTGCGGACGGTCCGTGTGTCGAGCCGCTTCATGCGGTCCAGGACGCCGTCCGCCGTCGGGCCGTACAGCTCGTCCACGATCCGGCCGTCCGCGAGGAACACCACCCGGTCCGCGTACGCCGCCGCCACCGGGTCGTGGGTGACCATCACGACCGTCTGACCCAGTTCCCGTACGGAGTTGCGCAGGAAGCCCAGTACCTCGGCGCCCGCGCGGGAGTCGAGGTTCCCGGTCGGTTCGTCGCCGAAGATGATGTCGGGGCGGGAGGCCAGCGCCCGGGCCACCGCGACGCGCTGCTGCTGGCCGCCGGAGAGCTGGGACGGGCGGTGGCGGAGCCGGTCGGCGAGGCCGATCATCGAGATCACCGAGTCCAGCCACTGCTTGTCCGGCTTACGGCCCGCGATGTCCATCGGGAGGGTGATGTTCTCCAGGGCGGTCAGCGTCGGCAGCAGGTTGAACGCCTGGAAGATGAAGCCGATCTTGTCCCGGCGGAGCTTGGTGAGCTGCTTGTCCTTGAGGGAGCCCAGCTCGGTGTCGCCGATCCGCACGGAGCCGGAGGAGAAGGAGTCCAGGCCCGCCACGCAGTGCATCAGCGTGGACTTGCCGGAGCCGGACGGGCCCATGATCGCGGTGAACTCGGCCTGCTTGAAGTCGACGGAGACCTGGTCGAGGGCGACGACCCGCGTCTCACCCTGTCCGTAGACCTTGGACAGTTCCGTGGCGCGGGCGGCCACTGTCGTGGTGGTCCGGTCGGCGAGGGGGGTGGTGGTCACGGGCGGGCTCCTGTCGGAAGGTTCGACGAGTTTCGACTTCTGAGGTCTGAGGCTCGTGAACCATCGTCATGGCCGGGGACCGCCGTGTAGTCAGCCGCTGTTCCGGTTCCGAAGGCAGTCTTGGGACGGACCCGGTGCGCCTGTGTCATACCTGGGGATGACGGGCGTCCCCTACGAGGGAGCTGTGGCAAGTGCCAGGGGCCATGACAAGAACAGGTGGAGCCCCCTTGTTCGGGCGGTGAAATTCCGTCATTCCGCATGCGGGCCGGGCTGCCTCGCGAAAGGCTACTGGCAAGTGCGGATGGCCCGTTCCAGGTGCTGATGCACCCTCAGACGTCAATAAAATAAGACAACATCGGTCCCCTCACCCGCAGTTCGGGTGAGGCGTCCCGATAGGCTCGGAACCTCGATGCGGAGCCCAGGGCCTGCCCGGATGGTGGAATGCAGACACGGCGAGCTTAAACCTCGCTGCCCCTTCGCGGGCGTGCCGGTTCAAGTCCGGCTCCGGGCACCTCCGACCGTCGTATGCCGGATTTGTCGGTGCTTCATCCATTGAAGTCTTGGCTGCGGAATCGTTGACAGCGGGCGTATGCGGTCAGACACTCATTCCAGGAAGTGAGTGAAGAAAGTTTCACTATACGAACACCCCTCGTATGAACGTACTGCATGAAGGGAACGACCGATGCGTACCACCGTCGGCATCATCGGAGCCGGCCCCGCGGGGCTCCTGCTCGCGCGGCTGCTCCACAACGCCGGTATCGACTCGGTCGTCCTGGAGAGCCGGGACCGGGAGTACGTGGAGCACCGGCAGCGCGCAGGGATCCTGGAACAGGGGACCGTCGACGTGCTGCGTGCCGCCGGGGCGGGTGCGCGCATGGACCGCGAGGGCCTGCGTCACGACGGCATCGAACTGCGGTACGACAAGAAGCGCCACCGCGTCGACTTCCCCGCCCTCACCGGCGGCCGGTCCGTGATGGTGTACGCGCAGACGGAGGTCTGCAAGGACCTCATCGCCCTCCAGCTGGCCGAGGGCGGCCCGCTGCTCTTCGAGGCGGAGGCGCTGGCGGTGGAGGGACTGGAGGGGGCGGACGGTGGCAGTCCTCGGGTGCGGTTCCGGCACGAGGGGCGCGAGGACGTACTGGAGTGCGAGTACGTCGTCGGGTGCGACGGCTTCTGGGGCGTGGCCCGTACGGCGATCCCCGCCGAACTCACCCGGGTCTTCGAACGGTCGTACCCCTTCGGCTGGCTCGGCATCCTCGCCGACGTACCGCCCTCGCACGACGAGCTGGTCTACGCCCGCCACGACCGCGGCTTCGCCCTGCTCTCCATGCGCTCCCCGTCCGTCTCCCGCCTCTACCTCCAGGTGCCGGACGGCACCGACGCCGAGGCGTGGAGCGACGAGGAGATCTGGGACGAGCTGGAGCGGCGCTTCGAGACCGCCGACGGCTGGAAGCTCGACCGGGGGCCCATCACCCAGAAGTCCGTGACCCCGATGCGGAGTTACGTCCACGAGCCGATGCGGTACGGACGGCTGTTCCTCGCCGGGGACGCCGCGCACATCGTCCCGCCGACCGGCGCCAAGGGCCTCAACCTCGCCGTCGGGGACGTCGTCACCTTCGCGCGCGCCCTGACGCACCAGAAGGAGACGGGCTCGGCGGAGCTGCTCGACGCCTACTCCGAGACCTGTCTGCGCCGGGTCTGGCAGGCCGAGCGGTTCTCGTACGACATGACGACCCTGCTGCACCGCTCCCCGGACGCCACTCCCTTCGACGACCGGCTGCAGCTGGCGCGGCTGGAGCGGATCGCCACCGCCCGTTCGGCGGAGACGGATCTGGCGGAGGGGTACACGGGGTTCCCTTTGGAGTGACGTTGCCTACCGGGGGGCTCCATGGCAGGGAATCAGGCGGGCGCGTAGCGTGTTCGCGACAGGACAAGGGAAAGATCCTCCCCAAGCACTAGGGTCAATCCTTTGCCCACCTATTACTCTTGAGCCCAAGGCCACGCATCGTGTCCATGGAGGAGTGAAATGAGGAGCAGCAACCCGGTCTTCTCGCGACGGGGGTTCAGCCGCGACAACGGCTACGCGGGTTTCAACACCGCGCCGCAGGCCGGGGGCGCCGCTGTCGGTACGCAGTCGGGCAACCCGTATGCGGACCAGCAGGCCCAGCAGGGTGGCAACCCGTACGCGACCAACCCCTACGCCCAGCAGGACCTTCAGCACGGCGCGCCGCCGCAGGCCCCGGTCACCACCGGCCGGATGACGATCGACGACGTCGTCATGCGGACCGCCACCACCCTTGGTGTGCTGGTCGTCACGGCGGCGCTCGCCTGGGCGCTGCTGCCGGTCGACGACGCGAACATCAACCGGTCCTACGGCATCGCCATCGGCGCCGGTCTGGTCGCGATGGTCCTCGGCCTCGTCCAGTCCTTCAAGCGCAAGGCCTCGCCCGCGCTGATCGTGACGTACGCGGCGCTCGAGGGTGTCTTCCTCGGCGTCGTCTCCAGCGTGGTCGACAACCGCATCGCGAGCGGTGCGGCCATGCAGGCCGTGATCGGCACGCTGGCGGTCTTCACCGCCGTGCTCGTGGCGTACAAGGCGGGCTGGATCCGCGTCAACCGCCGCTTCTACGGCTTCGTGATGGCGGCCGCGCTCGGCTTCGTCCTCCTGATGGCAGTGAACCTGCTGTTCGCCGTCTTCGGCGGCGGTGACGGCCTCGGCTTCCGCAGCGGTGGCCTCGGCATCATGTTCGGCATCATCGGCATCCTGCTCGGTGCGTGCTTCCTGGCTCTCGACTTCAAGCAGGTCGAGGACGGCATCGCCTACGGCGCGCCGCGCGAGGAGGCCTGGCTGGCCGCCTTCGGTCTGACCATGACGCTGGTCTGGATCTACCTGGAGTTCCTGCGGCTGATCGCCATCCTTCAGGGTGACGACTAGTACGACGGCCTCCAGTAGGCAGTAGAAGGGCCCCGGGGTCACTCCCGGGGCCCTTCTGTCGTCGTGGTGTCGGTGCGTGCGCGCCCCGGGCTCTCAGAGGAGCTTGCGCGCGGCCCTCCTCATGTCGTACTCGTGAATGATCGCCTTGGCGTGGCCGTACGCGAGATTGTGCTCGTGCCGGAGCCAGCTGACCTTCTCCTCGAAGCGGAAGAGGGAGGGGCCTTCGTCGACGGTGCGCAGCCAGTCGGATACTTCACGACCGGTGCAGTGGGGGATGCGGGCGAGCATGTTGCGGTGGGTCTCCTCGGAGAGGACGTGGGACATCGGCGCCTCCGGACGCAAAGGGGATGTAAGCCGGTCCTTCACGCCACCGTGCCTGAGGGTTGGGTTGTTGGCAACAGTCCAGGTGCGACCGTTAGTCTCACGGCGTGCTGGATACCTCGCCTTTGACGCGCGCAGTGGATCACTTTGCCGATCGTTTGCGGGCGGCGCCGCAGAGTCGGTTGCAGCGGGGCGCTGCCGCTGAGGCGTTGGGGTTGGCCAGGGAGTTGGCACGGCGTGCCCAGCTGTTGGAGTCGCCGGGGGGTGAGCCGCTCGTCATGCCGGATGTGGGGATGTTCGCGGGGGCGGATCAAGTGACTGTCGCCGCGCATGATTTGGCGCTGGTTCTTCGGAGTGAGGGGGAGTTGGCTTCGGCGTTGGCTCTTGTTGCGGAGGCTCAGCAGCGGGCGGGGGTCTGAGGGGTTCGTTGTCGGCTTGCGGCCGGTGGGGGCTTGTCGCGCAGTTCCCCGCGCCCCTATCGGGGCGCCCCTGCTGGCGGCGATTGAATGCTCAGCCCCTTGCCGCGACGGAAAACCCACCGCCTGCCCGCGACCAGCGACCGTGACCGGCCCACCCGCGTCCAGGGACCGCAACTGGCTACAGGGACGCTATGACCCTGTCCGCCAGTACGTAGACCGTTTCCTCGCCGCATTCGAAGGTGAGGGCGTAGGCGCCCGAGATGCCGGAGCCGCCGAGGAGGACCGGGGCCTCGCCTGCGCGGAGGGCTGCGGAGAGGCGTTCGGCGGTTTCGCGGTGGCCGGGGGTCATGCAGAGGGTCGTGCCGTCCGTGAAGACGTAGACGTCGAGGGTGCCCAGGGGGCCGGGGCGGACGTCGGCCAGGGCGGTGCGGGAGTCGGCGAGGTCCTCCAGGCAGGCGACCGTGCGTTCGTGGTCGTTCACGATGGGCGACTGGGCCGGGACGAAGTCCGGGTGGGACGGGTGCCGGCGGCGGGCCGCGGCCAGTTCGGCGGACTCGCCCGCGAACTCGTCGGCCTCCGTGCTGGGCTCGGTCACCGGCTCCAGGGACTCCAGGCCCGCGAAGTCCGCCGGACGCGGCAGGAACAGTTCGCTGTCGGGGAGGCCGAGCAGGGAGGGGGCGTCGGAGGCGTCACGGGCCTCCTGGGCGGCCCAGAAGGCACGCGCCTCGGCAAGCTCCCGCTCCCGCTCCTCGGCGAGCGCCTCGGCCACGGCAGCGCGTATCTCGTCGGTGTCACGGGGCGTGCGGGCCTGCGGCACGAGACCGTGCGCCCCGACGGCGAGGCTCTGGGCGGCCAGCTCGGTGTGCAGGGCCGCGATCTGTCGACGCAGTCCCAGCAAGGTGCGCAGAACGGCGACGCCCACAGCCGTGGTGACGGTGGCTGTGGCGAGCAGCAGAGCAAGAGGCGTAGCGCTCACTGACGTACTCCCGGTTCAAAGTCGACCCCCGACTTCCTACATCAGCTTGAAGGGTGGACTAACCACCTGTCAGTGCGTAACGTCACGAAACGGACAGGACTTTGGGCCTGATGTTTGGGGTCGAACCCCAGGTGACCTGCACAAATACCTCTTCGGAGCGAGATAGGTCACATCCTGGGGGAGATTGGATCACAAAACGGCCCAGAACCCCGGTGGTTGCGGGGTTCCGGGCCGCTCTCTCACGCAGAGTTTCCTGTCAACTACCGTCAGCTCAGGCGCTCGATGACCATCGCCATGCCCTGGCCGCCGCCGACGCACATCGTCTCCAGGCCGAACTGCTTGTCGTGGAACTGGAGGGAGTTGATCAGCGTGCCGGTGATCCGCGCGCCCGTCATGCCGAAGGGGTGGCCGACGGCGATGGCGCCACCGTTCACGTTCAGCTTCTCCAGCGGGAGGCCGAGGTCGCGGTAGGAGGGGATCACCTGGGCGGCGAACGCCTCGTTGATCTCGGCCAGGTCGATGTCGTCGATGGTGAGGCCGGCGCGGCGCAGCGCCTGCTGGGACGCTTCCACCGGGCCGAGGCCCATGATCTCGGGGGAGAGGCCGGAGACGCCGGTCGACACGATCCGGGCCAGCGGGGTCAGACCCAGCTCGCGCGCCTTCGTGTCGCTCATGATCACGACGGCCGCGGCGCCGTCGTTCAGCGGGCAGCAGTTGCCGGCCGTGACCAGCCCGTCCGGACGGAACACCGGCTTCAGCCCCTGGGTCCCCTCCAGCGTCACCCCCGCACGCGGACCGTCGTCCTTCGAGACCACCGTGCCGTCGGGCAGCGTCACCGGGGTGATCTCGCGCTCCCAGAAGCCGTTCTTGATGGCTTCCTCGGCGAGGTTCTGCGAACGGACACCGAACTCGTCCATGTCCAGCCGCGTCACGCCCTTCACGCGGGCGAGGTTCTCGGCGGTCTGGCCCATCGAGATGTAGGCGTCCGGTACGAGACCGTCCTCGCGCGGGTCGTGCCAGGAGGTGCCCTCCTGCTCGGCGACGGCGGCCGTACGGGCCTCGGCCTCGGCGAAGATCGGGTTGCGCGTGTCGGGCAGCGAGTCCGAGTTGCCCTTCGTGAACCGGGAGACCATCTCGACACCGGCCGAGATGAAGACGTCGCCCTCGCCCGCCTTGATGGCATGCAGTGCCATCCGGGACGTCTGGAGCGACGAGGAACAGTAACGGGTGATCGTGCAGCCCGGCAGGTAGTCCATGCCCATCTGCACGGCGACGATCCGCCCGAGGTTGTTGCCCTGCTCACCGCCGGGCAGACCGCAGCCGAGCATCAGGTCGTCGATGTCCCGCGGGTCCAGCTCGGGGACCTTGGCCAGTGCGGCCTGGATGATCGTGGCGGTGAGATCGTCGGCGCGCAGTTCCTTGAGGGAGCCCTTGAAGGCGCGTCCGATGGGGGAGCGGGCGGTCGAGACGATGACGGCTTCCGGCATGACGGCTCCATTGGCGTTACGAGGGTAAGCGAACCTGCTTGGGAAGTTACCCGTACGTATGGTCCCGGTCACGGGTGTGGCGGTGTGACTCGGGCCGCACTTTTCTAAGCGCTTGCTCAGAGAGTGGCGGGCGAGGGCGGGAGTGGGGGCAGCCGGCCCTTGTCCGCCAGCCACTCCCAGTACACCCCCGCCCGCTGCACCTCCGCCCAGTACGCCTTCGTGAGCGCGTCGAACAGCGCGGGCGCATGCTCGGCGAGAGGGCTGTGCGCCGCCCACACCAGCCGTTGCCGCACGCCCATCGGGTCCCCGGTCAGCGGCCGTACGACGACACCCTCGCGCTCGGTCACCAGCGGGTGCGCGAGAGCGACCCCGTGCCCCTGTCCGACCAGCGGGAACACCACGCTCGCGCTCAGCCGCTGCACCCGGCGCGGGGTGAACCCGGCCCGGCGGCACGCGGCCCGGAACTGCGCCCGCATCCGTACGTCCTTGTTCTCTCCCGCGAGCCAGGCCTCGCCGGAGAGTGCCGTGAGGGGTATCTCGGGCCGGGCGGCGAGCGGGTGCCGTTCGGCGATCAGTACGAAGACGGGGTCGACGGCGAGCAGGGCGTCGCTGAGTCCGGGGCGCAGGGCCAGCTCGTACTCCGGGTAGTCGACGACCAGCCCGAAGTCGAGCCGGCCGCCCGCGAGCAGTTCGAGCTGCTCCTCCTCCGTGTCGCAGGTGTGCAGGGTGATCTCGGCCCGGGGGAGGAGCCGGCGCGCGGTGGTGACCAGTACGGCGGTGAGCGGGCCGGGGACCGAGCCGAGCCGCAGGGCGGTCAGGTCGGAGTCGTCGGGGCCCCGCTGCCGTACGTCACGCATGAGGTCCTCATGGGCGGTGAGGATGCCGTGCGCGTGGGCCAGCACCATCGCGCCGAACGCGGTCGGCCGGGAGCCACTGCCGTCCCGTACGAACAACGCGCCGCCCAACACCCGTTCGATGCGCTGGAGTTGGGCGGTCAGTGCGGGCTGGGTGAAGCCGAGGGTCGCGGCGGCACGGGTGATGGAGCCGGTGTCGGCGATGGCGTTCAGGACGCGTAGGTGGCGGATCTCCAGATCCATAGCGCGATGTTATGGGCGGTTGGGAGTACCCGGAAGATCGCACCGGCGGGGACAGTCGACGGCGACCGGAGTCACGACCGTCACCACCGCAGCAGTGGAGGCCGTATGTCCCGCATGTCCCGAAGACTGGTCGGCGTACTGACAACTGCGTTGCTGGTGCAGGGAGTTGTGGCGGTCACGCCCGCAACCGCTGTGACGGACAAGGCCGTTGCCTCCGACTGGACCCACGGAACCGGACAACAGGCCGCCGCCACCCACCAGGTCACCCTCGTGACCGGCGACCGGGTGGACCTGGCCGGTGAGGGCGTCGCCATCGAGCCCGGGGTCGGCCGCGAGGCGATGGGCTTCCAGCAGTTCGAGCGGGACGGCCACCAGTACGTCGTCCCGAACGACGCCCTCCGCCTCGTCGCCGGCGGACAGGTCGACGAGCGGCTGTTCGACGTGACGGGCCTGGTCGCGGCCGGGTACGACGACGCGAGTACGGCCGTACTGCCCACGATCGTGACGTACGCCGACGCGACGCTCGGCGGCCGGAGCCTGCGTGCGACGGACGGCGCCCAGGTGATCCGTACCTTCCCCGCCGTCGACGGCGCGGCGGTGGCCGTCGCGAAGGAGACCGCGGGCACCTTCTGGGACGGGGTGACCGCGGGCAGCCGTACGACCGGACTGCGCACCGCGAGCGGCATCGCCAAGCTCTGGCTGGACGGCAAGCGGCAGATCAGCCTGGACCGGAGCGTGCCGCAGATCGGCGCGCCCACCGCCTGGCAGGCCGGGTACGACGGCACCGGCGTCACGGTCGCCGTTCTGGACACCGGCGTCGACGCCACCCATCCCGACCTGGCCGGGCGGATCAAGAAGGCCGTGAACTTCACGGACGCGCCCGACGCCGACGACACGGTCGGGCACGGCACGCATGTGGCGTCGACGGTGGCGGGCGGCGGCGCGAAGTACAAGGGGGTGGCGCCGGGCGCGTCCCTGCTGATCGGCAAGGTGTGCCCGGACCGTTCCTGCCCCGACTCGGCGATCCTGGCCGGGATGGAGTGGGCGGCGCCCCGGGCGCAGGTCGTCAGCATGAGCCTCGGCGGTGACGACACCCCGGGCGAGGACGTCCTCGAAGAGGCCGTGAACACGCTGACGGCGAAGACCGGCGCCCTCTTCGTGCTCGCCGCGGGCAACGACGGCAGCGCGGACGGCTCGGTCGACTCCCCGTCCACCGCAGACGCCGCGCTCTCCGTGGGCGCCGTCGACAAGCAGGACGTGATGGCGTCCTTCTCCAGCCGGGGGCCGCGCGTGGACGGCGCGGTCAAGCCGGAGATCACGGCGCCGGGCGTCGACATCGTCGCGGCGCGGGCGGCACACGCGGGCAGCGACTATGTGGAGGTCGAGCCGGGCTACACCTCGGTCTCGGGTACGTCGATGGCCACCCCGCACGTGGCCGGGGCGGCGGCCCTGCTGGCCGGCCAGCACCCCGACTGGCAGGCGGCCGAGCTGAAGGCGGCCCTGATGGCGTCGGCGACACCGACCCCCGGTGCGAACGTCAACGCGCAGGGCGCGGGCCGGGTGGACGTGGCGAGGGCTGTACGGCAGTCCGTCCTCGCCACCCCCACCGCCCTGCCCCTGGGCACCCAGGAGGCTCCGGCCGACGACGACGTACCGGTGGTCAGGACGGTGACGTACCGGAACGAGGGCACGGACCCGGTGACTCTGGACTTCGCGGCGAGGGTGACGGGCCCGGACGGCTCGGCCGCCCCGGCAGGCATGTTCACGGTGAGCCCTGCGCTCGCGACGGTCCCGGCGGGCGGGTCGACGACGGTGACGGTGACCGCCGACACGCGAGTGCAGAGCGGTACGGGGGTGTTCGAGGGCGCGCTGGTGGGCGTGGACGCGGCGGGTGGAGTGTCGGTCCGCGTACCGCTGACGATCACCAAGGCGACCCCCACCCACAAACTGACGGTCAGGGTCATCGACCGCGCGGGCAACCCGGCCGCCAGCTACTGGACCGACATCTTCAGCCTGGACGGCTCGGTCTACCGCTTCGTCTACGACCCGTCCGGCTCGGGCACGGTCTCCCTCCCTGCCGGCCGCTACACGGTGGACGCGTCCGTCGTCACGCCGTCGGACGGCAGTACGACCATCCTGGCCCGCCCCACCCTCACGGTGACCGGCGACAGCGAGATCGTCCTCGACGCCCGCGTGGCCACCCCCGTCTCGGCGACCCTCCCCCGCAAGGACGCGAGCCTGCGCCTCGCCTCGGTCGGCTTCTATCGCACATTCACCAACGGGGTGGGCTTCGGTGTCCGGGCCACCGCCGACTCCTTCGGCAAGCTGTTCACGGCCGCGCTGGGCGACGACGTGGGCCCGGGGGAGGGCACGCTGGTCGCGGACGTACGCGGCTTCTGGGCGAAGAAGGGCGCGGACGGGACGTACAACGACTCGCCGTACGAGTACGTCCTGGTGTGGTTCGAGCGAGGTCATCTGCCGACGAACTTCAGCAGGGTGGTGCGGCAGAGCGAACTGGCGACGGTGAAGCAGGAGTACTACGCAGTGACGCCGAAGGCTGGGCCGGGGGCCGGGTCGAGGGCGTTCCAGCACAACTTCGGCTTCCCGCCGGAGGGTGGGAGCGCGCTGTCGGCGGGCGCGATCTGGTTCGACACTCCGGGCAGCAGCCGGACCCTGTACTACAAGGCCGACGACACGATGTGGGAGACGCGGTACAACCAGTACGCGGCCGACGGCACCTTCCAGACACAGTTCTTCACGAACTACGAGACGTACAGGCCCGGCAAGCGGTACACGGTCACCTGGCAGAAGGCGGTACCCGGCCCGCGCTTCGCCCGTACGACATTCGTCGCCCGCGAGGGCAACCGCCTCTCCTTCAACGTCCCGATGGCCGGCGACCAGGCAGGCCACACCGGCTACTCCCTGTACGACAAGAGCCGCGTCGCCTTCTACTACGGCGACCAGAAACTCGTAGAGCTGAACTACCCGTGGACCGACGCCTCGGGCACGGTCCCGGCGGCGGAATCGACCTACCGCCTGGAGTACTCGGCGGAACGCAGTGCGGCCAACGGCGGCTTCGGGCTGGGTACGAGCATCAGCGGCTCGTGGACGTTCCGGTCGGGGGAGGTGAGCGGGCGGTCGGCTCTTGGCCTGTCGGCCTTCGACTTCGCGCCGGTTGTCGACCGGACCAACACGGGGCGGGCGTCTGTTCTGCCGATGCGGTTGGTGCGGCAGCCGGGGGCGGCGGCTTCGGCGGTGCGGTCGGTGGCGGTGGAGGTGTCGTACGACGACGGGGGGAGCTGGCGGAAGGTTCGGCTGGTGCGGGTGGGGCGGGATGCGTGGGTGGTGCCGTTGCCTGGCGGTGGGCGGGGGCTGCCCAAGGGTGGGGGGTATGTGTCGGTGCGGGCGAGTGCGGGGTTCGCTGATGGGAGTGCGGTGGAGTATCGGGTGATTCGGGGCTATCGGGTGGGGTGAGGGGCTGATGCGGTCGCCTGAAGGCGGGGCTCAGCCCAGCGCGTCCATCAGGGTGGTGACGTAGGCGTCCAGCCGGTCCAGCAGCCGTCAGTACAGCCGAAGGCCGCGTAGGCGGAGGGCGCGGCGGCACGGGGCGGGCTTCTCGAACGGTCCTGTGATGCGGAGCGTGTCGCCGCCGAGATCCTCCTTGACGATGGCGACGCTAGGCCGGGCCGGACGGTGAGGGGGACGGCGAGCCCAGGTACGCCCGGTCGCAGTGGGACCAGTCGCTGAAGTCCTTGGCGCGCTTGTACAGGCGGTACGCGGCCTGGATGTTCCACTCCGGCTCCAGGGCGGTGCGTGGTGTGCCGCCCAGCTCCCGCAGTCGGGCGTCGGAGATCTGGAAGACGCCCCAGTTCCTGGTGCCGTTGGTGTTCGGCAGGATGTGCAGCGGATCAAGGAACGACTGGCAGTCGGCGATGGCGACCGCGCGATCGGCCTTTTCCAGGAACACCTCACGGATGCGCTGCCGTACCTTCTCCGGCGACCAGGTGTCCATCCGTGCCTTCTGCGCGTAGAGCGCCTTCTTCGTCCGCTCCCCGACCACCCCGTTGACGGTGATGCCGGACAGCACCTGGAAAGCGGTCACGCGTCTCAGTGTCTGCGGTCCGAAACTGCTGTCCACGTCGATGTCGGCCCCCACCCGGGCGAGGAGCCGCTGCACCTCCCGTACGCAGGCGTCCTGCCGGCCCATGCTCACCGTCTCGGCGCACGCGTCCGAGAAGAGGAGACGGCTGTCGCTCTTCGGCAGGCTGTTCGCTCGGGGCGCGGTCTCCGAGACGGCGGCCGATACCCCCGTCACGAGTGCCAGGGCACTCGCCCCGAGGACTATGCGGCGCCGTCGGTGCCGGATGCCGCCCCGGGCGGGCGCTGCCGACACCGGCGTGGGTGCGGATGCCGGTGCCGGTGCGGCGTCCGACGCCGAGGCCGGGTCCCGGGTCGGTTGCGGGTCCGCGTTCGAATCCGGGTCCGGGTCCGGGTTCGGGTCCGCCATGGGCTCGGGGGCCGAGATCCGCACCGATCCACTGCTGCCCGGTGCCGGTACGGGCTCGGGGCCGGACCCTGCGGATGTCGGCCGGCCGGCGTCCGCGAGAGCCCATAACCGGTGCAGGCGTCTCAGTTCCTCACGCGAGGCTCCGCAGGCCGTGGCGAACTGGTGTGCGGAGCCGTAGTCCTGCGGGACGTAGGAGCCCGCGCAGTACCGGTGAAGGCTGGAACTGCTGATTCCGGTCTTCTGGGCGAGCGCCTCGTAGCTGAGATCCGAACGATCCTTCAACGCCCGCAAACAGGCCGCGAATCTCTCGAACTCCGCGCTGTGCGTCACGCGAACACCCTTCCAGGCAACCGTGGTTGTAGGCGGCCGGATCCTAGTCCCCTCCGCTGTGCTTGTCCCACACCCGTCCCACAGTCCCTCGAAACACCATGCTCACGCAGGTCATCCCATCCCAACGTCCCATCCCGGGCTGATTTGTTGCCGTCGGCGGGCGCCCCTTGCCAGTGTCTGCGGCGTTCGGCGGGGGAAGGGCGGCGCGGCGGGGGAGCCGCGTCGTTCCCGTCCCTCCGAGAGCCGATCCGTAGCACCACCGACTCAAGGAGAAGTCCATGAACAAGCTCTGGGCAGCGCTCGCCACGACGGGCGTGATCGGTGCCTCACTGGTCTCTCTGGCGCCGGCGGCCTCCGCCGCGGCCCAGGCGTGCGTCACCACGACCATCACCACGGGCTACCGCACGTACTCGGAGACGGCGACGAAGTCGTCCACGAGCACCTGCAGCGACCTCAACCTCACCTACGCCAACGACACGTCGGCGGCGGGCTACGACTGTTACCGCGGTATGTACCGCAACTCGGCGGGCACCTGGTTCCGCGGCACGTCCGGCTGGCACTGCCTCTACGACGGCGCCTACGCCGTGGACACGCAGCTCCTGCTGACCGACCTCAACGACGGCACCACGTTCGGCGTCGAGAGCTACTACGACTCGCCCGACTACGTGAACATCACGCACTAGTCCTCCCGACCGTGTCCGGTGGGGCCGCCGCCCGGCGGCGGCCCCACCGGACAGAACACGGTCACGGTCACGGACGCGTGCACGGCGTCCGTCCCACCGGTTGCGAAAGAGAAGGAGAAGGCTCCTGATGGCCGGACCGAACCGGACAGCCGCAGTACCGCCGCGCACCGTGCTCACACTGGTGACGCTGATCACTCTCGTCGCGTGCGCGGCCGGCTGCTCGGAGCCGTCCGCCTCCCCCGCCGGAGGCGATCCGGCCGCCGCCACGTTCCGGGCCTCGCCCGTGACCTACGAGGTGCCGGCGGACCTCACGTCCGCCGTACTGCCGGCGACCGGCGCCGAGTCCCGGTGGTCCCAAGGTCTCGACGCCTTCGGCGAAGCGGTCGCCGACGGCGAGATCCGCGACTGCGTACAGTCCCGGGGCGAGGAGATGCCGGAGCTGGCGCCGCTCGCCTTCACCAGATACATGGACCTGCCCGACCTGGAGTTCATCCGGCGCCACGGCTTCGGATCGACCGCGGTTCCGGTGCCCTCCCCCGAACCCGCCGCGTCGCAGGACTCCCCGGGTGCCGAGCTGATGCGGCGTTGCCTGGCGGCGGGCCAGACCGTCCTGAACGAGTTCCGGGCGCTCTACGGTCCGCTGCGGATGGCATGGTTCAAGGCGATCGGCCGGCTCGGATCCGACGAGTCGGTCGCCTTGGCCTACCGAGCCTTCCCTTCCTGCCTCGCACAGCGGGGTGTGCGGGTGAAAAGCGAGAGCAGCTTCTTCGGGCTCGTGGACAAGCGGCTCGCCGCCGGCGGAACCGACATGGACCTGGCCGCCGACTACGCGACCTGCATGGCCCCGGTCGAAGTCGTCCGTGAGCCGCTGCGCGAGGAGCTGCGGACCCGGTTCGTCACCGACCACCGCCAGGAAATCAAGGAACTGACGGAGAAGCTGATGCCGCGGGTCCGGAAGCTGGCGGCCCGCTACAAGGTACGGCTCTGCTTCCCCGCTCTCGAACAGGCCGGTGCGGACATCACGGAGACTGCGCGCTGACCCGGCGCGCTGACCCGGCGCGCGCTCCGGACACGGTCCCTTGCGGACACCGCTGCTCGGTCATGGTCACGTCGGTGCCCTTTCCGTACAACGTCTCCACTCCGTACAACGTCTCCACCCCCACGTGAGTCTGACGGTGCGGCATGGGCTGGAGCGGCCGTTCCGTACGGCAGTGGCGGCAGCGCGGTGCCGATGAAGCCGACAGGGAAGACCAATGGGGGTGGGGCGCGTGAGACGTACGACTCTGCGTACGGTGTCGAGGAGGAGACGGGCCAGGGGTGGGGTCGTCTCGGTCGCGGCGGCCTTGGCCGTGGTGGCCGGGCTGCTGCAGTTCACGTCGGAGTCGGCTGTCGCGGCCGGTGGCGGGGACATGCCGACCGTCACCCTGCCGGGCACGCACCGGGCGGCGCCGCGGGTCGGGTTCCTGACCGCCGCCGACAGTTCCGGGTATCTGGCCGCGCCGAGGCCGTTCGATGCCGCCTCCCCGGCCAAGTGGATCGGCCGCGACGGCTCGACCCGGGAGGTCCCGAGTCAGGCGTCCACGATCGCCCGCAACGGCGGCCTCGGGCTGGAGAAGGCCGCGGGGACGGCGAACGCGTACGACATCCGGCGCTACGCCACCAACAAGGTGACGCGGTTCTCGCTGCGGGCCGGTGACCAGGTCACCGAGGTCTTCGCCGAGAACCGGCTGCTGGTCGCCCGCCAGGCCGGCGGGAAGTGGACGCTCCACCTGCTGGAGATTCCGGCCGGAGGTGGGCAGTTGGTCGACCGGCCGGTGACCGGCGTGGCCGACGACTTCAGCGGGTTGGTGTACCACGCGACGTCGGACAAGCGGGGAGCCGCGTTCGGGTACAAGTCGGCCGACGGCAGCTTCTCCTGGCGCGCCGTGCTGCTCGACTTCGCCACCGCCTCGCTGACGTACGTGCCGATGGACGACTTCGACTACCTGGAGTATCCCCGCCTGGCCGGCGACACGGTGAGCTTCTACGCCATCGGCAAACAGTCCGACGACCAGCATCTGTACGTCATCGACCGCGAGCGTCCGCAGGCCCCCGGACACCTGGTCGACGTTCCGCGAAGCAGCCTCCAGGCCGCTCGCGCGATCGGCGGCTGGGTGATGTACCCCGGCGCCGCCAACGAGGGCATCGTCGCCGTGCCGGTGACCGGCGGCGGCCCGGCGCGGACCGTGCTGGCCGCCTCGTACCAAGGCTTCGTCGACGGCGACGACGGCAGTTTCTTCATCCAGGGCGGTACGGACGCGGAGCACTGGGCGGTCCAGCGCGTCACTCTGGGTGCGGGCGGGGTTCCGGTCTTCGAGCCGGTGTCGCCGCTGCCGCCGGTCTCCGTGTACGAGGCCGGTGGCGTCGCGGTCGACCAGGGACGGCTGCTGCTCGGCACCGATCGGAAGGACGGGTTCTACCCGTACCCCGGCACCGATCTCACCGCCCCCGCGCTCTCCCTGACGGCCGACGGCAAGCTGACCGCCGCACCGCCGCAGAACCTGGGCGACCTCGGGTACACGGAGTCCAACCCCTCGTACGACGTCAAGTGCTACGGGGAATGCCTGCGGTTCACCGGCACGGGCGAGGGCGGCATCCCCCACCCGCAGGAGTGGCTGACGAACGTCGTGGCCGCGTCCGCCTCGTACACGGTGAAGAAGGACGGGCTGGGGCTCAGCAAGCGGGTGTACGACGGGGACAAGACGCTGGTCACCGGCTCCTGGTCGGCCGCCGCCCTGTGGGGCAACACCCTGTGGACCGCCCGGACCGTCTCCGGCAGGCCGACGTTCGAGACGTACTCGCTGCCGTCGCTGCGGAAGCTGGGCAGTCTGTCGGTCGCCTCCTGCCTGCCGACCGATCTGCAGGTCGTCGGCCGGTACGTCTACTGGTCCTGCGGGCCGAACGCCCAGGCGGTCGTCTACGACCAGAAGACCCGCGTCGCGCAGAACGTGCCCCGGGGCTACGCCCGGCTCGGCGACGGCTATCTGGTCTCCCAGGACGACAAGGCCGGCAAGCTCCTGATCACCTATCTGCGGGGTGCGGTTCCCGCCGCCAAGGTCGGTACGAAGGAACTCGGTCCGCTGCCCTCCCCGCCGTACGCGCCCGCCGACCGGCGCGGCCGGTTCTGGAACGTGGACCGGTTCGGCGGTCCCGTCGCCTACCTGACGGCGTCCGGTGCCGTGACGGTCAAGTGGCCGCAGGTGACCACCTCCCCGCTCGCGGCGACCGACGCCACCGTCCCCACCTCCGTCGCCCCGCGCCAGGGCGGCACCTTCCAGGGCATCTGGCACCTGAACAAGCCGACCGCGACCTGGCAGCTGACCGTCACCACCTCCGCAGGCGCCGTCGTACGGACCCTCACCGGCGGCCGGGCGCACGGCAAGGTCACCGTGACCTGGGACGGGCGCGCCGCGAACGGGGCACTGGTCCGCGCCGGCACCTACCGGGTGAAGCTGACCGCCCGCACCGCGAACGGCACCCCCAGGAACGCGGTGATCTACGACAAGCCGCTGGCGGTGCGGTAGCTGAACCGCCACGGCCTGTACTGAACCCGCTCACCCCTGCCACCCGGCCCGGCCGCGACTTCCCGCCGCCGGGCCCGGTCATGTCCGGCCTCAGTTCTTGACCGCCTCCGCGATCCGCAGGGCGGCCTCGGCGGGCGTGAGGTGGGTGGTGTCGACGACCTCGGCCTCGGCGTGCAGCCAGGTGCGGGCCGCCTCTGCGTAGGGCTCGACGTATCTGAGGCGGAACGGGGAGTTGGGGCCGAGCGGGTCGCCCGCGATGCGTCCGCGCAGGGTGTCCTGGTCGGCGTGGAGGACGAAGTGCCGTACGGGGATGGCGTGTTGGGCCAGGCCCGTGCTGATCTCGCGCCAGTACTCCTCGACCAGGACCGTCATCGGAATCACCAGCGTGCCGCCGGTGTAGTCCAGCACGCGGCGGGCAGTCTCGACGACGAGCGGTCGCCACGGCGGCCAGTGCTGGAAGTTGTCCGTGGCGGGCAGCCCAGGCTTGATGTCCATGAGTGTCTCGCCGACCTTCTCGGCGTCGAACACCTGCGAATCCGGGATCAGTTGCTGCACGAGCGGACTGGTCGTCGACTTGCCCGCGCCATGGGTGCCATTGAGCCATACGATCATAGGTCCGACGCTATCGCTCCCCTCGCGCGCCGCCTGTGCCGCCCGCGCCCCTCGCGCTGCCGTTGCGGCCCGGCGCCGGGTGCGGATGATTGATCTCATGACGGTGGATGTGCTGATCGTCGGGGGCGGGCCCGTGGGGCTCACCGCCCGGGTGCTGCTGGAGCGCTGGGGTGTGCGGGCGCTGCTCGTCGAGAAGCGGGTCGAGCTGTCGCCCTTTCCCCGGTCCCGGCTCGTCAACGTGCGGTCGATGGAGATCTTCCGGCAGCTCGGGCTGGCCGACACCATCGTGGCCGGTGCGTTCGCCGCGGAGTACGGCCGTATCCGCTTCCGCGACACCCTCCTCGGGCGCGATTTCGCCTCCGCCGCGATGATCGGCGTCAACGCGCCGGTGCCCGAGAGCCCCGTGATCGGGGTGGTCACCTCGCAGGACCGGTTGGAACCCACCCTGCTCGAAGCGGCGGACGCGGCGGACGCACAGGTGCGGTTCGGGGCCGAGGTCGTCGGGCTGGCAGAGGAGACCGAGAGCGTCGTCGCCCGGCTCGTCGACCGGCGGAGCGGTGAGGAGACCCGGGTGCGTGCCCGGTACGTCCTCGCCGCCGACGGCGCCAACTCCACCGTCCGGGAGCTGCTCGGTATCCCCACCGCCGGGCCCGGTGCGCTCGGGCACGTCACCACCGTCGTCTTCGACGCCGACCTCACCGGCTGGTCCGCCGGTCAGCCCGCCGGGGTCTACGCCACCGCCCACGGATCCTTCCTGCCGCTCTATCCCGAGGGCGGCTGGGCCTGGATCGCGCCCACCCCGGACGACCCCGAACGCGCCGACTGGTCCGGCCTCGTCTCGAACGCCCTCGGCCCCGACGGACACGGCGTACAGGCCGATGTCCTGCGGGTCCAGCACTGGACGACCACCGCGTACGTCGCCGAGCGCTTCCGGCACGGACGGATCCTGCTGGCCGGTGACGCCGCGCACGCGCTGCCCCCGGCCGGCGGTCTCGGCATGAACGTCGGCATCGCCGATGTGCACAACCTCTGCTGGAAACTGGCCGGTGTGCTGCGAGGGTGGGCGGGGGCCGGGCTGCTGGAGAGCTACGAGACGGAACGGCAACCCGTCGCCCAGCTGAACCTCCGCCAAGCGGTCGCCAACGCCAAGCTCATGTTCCAGGCACAGGACCGGCGCCGCGAACAACTCCGGAACGGGGCCGGTGCCGACGTACCGGACCAGGTCGAACTGCCCTGGTCGGAGCGGTACTTCGCCCAGCTCGGGCTCGCGCTCGGGATCAGCTACCGCTCCGGTGCCGTTCTCGTCGACGGCAGCACCGCGCCGCAGGGCTCACTCCAGGCTCTGCCCCATGCCTCGCCCGATGCTCTGCCCCAGGCCTCACCCCACGCCCCACCCCAGCTCTCCGACCCGGACTCCGACCCCGACTACACCCCCACCGCCGAGCCCGGGCACCGCATGCCCCACCTCTGGCTCACGCCCGGCCGCTCCACCCTCGACTCCTTCGGCGAGTGGTTCACCCTGCTCACCCCGGACCCGGGCAGCTGGGAGCAGCAGGCCGACCCGTCGTCCCTGGCGCCCCTGCGTGTCGAGGGGCTGCCCGGCGAGTACGCCGACCTCTGCGGCCTCCGCCCGGGCGGCGCCCTGCTCGTCCGGCCCGACGGGCACATCGGCGCCCGCTGGACGGACCGTCCGGACGGCGACTCCGCCGTCCGGCGCGCCCTCGCCGGGATCAGCCGCTCGACACCCCTCCCGACGTAGTCGGCGTGGGCGTCGGGTCCGTCGCCGGTACCCGCCTCCGCCGCCTGCGCTTGAGGAGTGCCCAGGGGCCCCGGGGCCCGGTCGGCATCGCGGCCGTGACCTCCGTGCCCGCCTCCGACGCGGCCTCCGCCGCCGCCCGTGCCACCGGCAGGAAGCCCTCGCGGCGGGACACGTCCGGGCGCTCCTCCTCCGCGGGCCACAGGCCCAGCGCCGCGCACACCGTCGGGAGCACCGCCATCGCCGCCGTCGCGTAGCCCTCCGCCGAGGGGTGGTAGTTGTCCGGGCCGAACAGCTCGCGCGGGTTCGCCTCGAACTCGGGGCCCAGCAGGTCGCCCAGCGACACCGTGCGGCCCCCCTGCTCCACGACCCCGATCGTCTGGGCCGCCGCCAGATGCCGGGACGCCCGCCGGGCCAGCCAGCGCAACGGCTGCTGGACCTGCTCCACGGTGCCCAGGTCGGGACAGGTCCCCACGACCACCTCCGCACCCGCCGTACGCAGGCGTCGTACCGCCGAGGAGAGGTGGCGGACCGAGCGGGTCGGGGGCATCCGGTGGGTGACGTCGTTCGCGCCGACCATGATCACGCAGATGTCCGGGATCCGGTCGGACGCCGAGACGGTCAGTGCCACCTGGCGGTCCAGGTCGTCGGACTGGGCGCCGGGCAGCGCCACGTTGCGCAGCTCCACCGGGCGTTCCGCCACAGCCGCCAGGCCCGACGCGAGCAGCGCGCCCGGGGTCTGACGGGCCCGGTGGACGCCCTGGCCGGCCGCCGTGGAGTCACCCAGGAGTACGAGTCTGAGCGGAGGTTCACCGGGGGTGGCGTACCCGCGGCCGTAGAGGCCGTCCGCTCTCGGCGCGTGCGGACTGCGGCCGTTGCCCACCTGGCGCTTCGCCATCCGTACCTCGGCCAGCACCAGACCCACGGCCGCCGCGCTCACCAGGCCGATCCCGCCACCGCCGTACGCAGCGCCGGCCGCGATCCGCCGGGCCACCCTTGCCCTGGACATGCTCGTCATGCGTCGCCGCCACCTCCTCGTAGCCGTACAACCACTCCTTGCCCCGTACCGACCGTCCGCCAATCGTGACGTGAGGTGAATGCCGAGGTGGAGCCTTAGGCTGGCGGCACCAATGACAACCACATTTATGTGCGGCAACCGGAGACAACGGTGCAATTCCACGACTCGATGATCAGCCTCGTCGGCAACACCCCGCTGCTGAGGCTCAACAGTGTGACCGCGGGCATTCAGGCGACCGTCCTCGCGAAGGTCGAGTACTTCAACCCCGGCGGATCCGTGAAGGACCGCATCGCCCTGCGCATGATCGAGGCGGCGGAGAAGAGCGGGGAGCTTCAGCCCGGCGGCACGATCGTCGAGCCGACCAGCGGAAACACGGGTGTCGGGCTGGCCATCGTGGCCCAGCAGAAGGGGTACAAGTGCATCTTCGTGTGCCCCGACAAGGTCTCCACCGACAAGATCAACGTGATGCGTGCGTACGGCGCCGACGTGGTGGTCTGCCCCACCGCCGTCGACCCCGAGCACCCGGACTCCTACTACAACGTGTCCGACCGGCTCGTCCGTGAGACGCCCGGTGCCTGGAAGCCCGACCAGTACTCCAACCCCAACAACCCCCTCTCGCACTATCACTCCACCGGCCCCGAGCTGTGGGAGCAGACCGAGGGACGGATCACCCACTTCGTGGCGGGCGTCGGCACCGGCGGGACCATCTCCGGGACCGGGCGCTACCTCAAGGACGCCAGCGACGGGCGCGTCCAGGTCGTCGGGGCCGACCCGGAGGGGTCCGTGTACTCCGGCGGGTCCGGGCGGCCGTACCTCGTGGAGGGCGTGGGCGAGGACTTCTGGCCCACCGCCTACGACCGGACCGTCGCCGACGAGATCGTCGCCGTGTCCGACAAGGACTCCTTCCAGATGACCCGGCGGCTTGCCAAGGAGGAGGGTCTGCTGGTGGGCGGCTCCTGCGGGATGGCCGTCGTCGCCGCACTGCGGGTCGCGGAGCGGCTCGGGCCGGACGACGTGGTGGTCGTGCTGCTGCCCGACAGCGGGCGCGGGTACCTCAGCAAGATCTTCAACGACGAGTGGATGGCCGACTACGGCTTCCTGGAGGACAGCGGGCCCTCCGCCCGCGTCGCCGACGTCCTCGACTACAAGGAGCACGGCCACATCCCCTCCCTCGTCCATATGCACCCGGACGAAACCGTCGGTCAGGCCATCGAGGTGCTGCGTGAGTACGGCGTCTCGCAGATGCCGATCGTGAAGCCCGGCGCCGGTCACCCGGACGTCATGGCGGCGGAGGTCGTCGGGTCGGTCGTCGAACGCGAGCTGCTCGACGCGCTGTTCACCCAGCGGGCCTCGCTCGACGACCCGCTGGAGAAGCACATGTCGGCGCCGCTGCCGCAGGTCGGCTCCGGCGAACCGGTCGCCGACCTGATGTCCGTACTGGGCGCCGCCGACGCGGCGATCGTGCTGGTCGAGGGCAAGCCGACCGGAGTCGTCAGCCGACAGGACCTCCTGGCCTTCCTGGCCAAGGGCGGTAAGCAGTAGTAAACGTCCGGTGAACTGGGCGTGTCGAAGCGGAAGTTGCGGTCTCCGCCGCGATGTCCCGGTCCGATTCCCTTCGGATTCCCTCTCCGAACGGAACTTCGTGGAAGTGGTACGAGGGCGTCACGTCCGCGCAGCACACGCTTAACACGAGTCCGGCACATTAGTGGATGTCGGCAAGGGCGGGAGCGGCTCCCCGCCCCGGCCGGCAACCGAAACGGCGTCACGGACCTCCGGAGCGGCTCCCGGACCTCCACCGACGCCTAGGACGCGCCAGCCCGGCCCTGACCCGGCCCGCGTCCCTCGCGGGGACCGCCGTCGTCCCGCCCCCCGGCAACGGGGGTGCGGCGGTCCCCGCGAAAGCTTTTTCCGGGGAGTGTCAGTCCTCCCACTTGTCGCTGTCCTTGCCGGACCTCCGGTGGTGACTGCCGAACATCCACGCCGAATTGCGCGCCGCCTGGACCGCGTTGACGCCCACGATGCCCGCCCAGGCCACCAGCAGGCCGGGCAGCCCCGAGCTGCCGCCGCCGATGGCGGACAGGGGTATCGCCAGCACCAGCGAGACGATGCCGAAACCGAAGCGCTCGCCGAAGGTGTCGCTGGATTTCGGGCCGCGCGAGTCACGCGCCACCACCATCTGCTGCTCGGCGAGCTGCCGCCGTACCCGGCGCTCCACCGAGCCGTCTATCCGCTGGTCGACCTTCTCCAGGAACGAGTCGACCAGCGCGGACTCGTACTCGTCGCCCAGTTCCCTGCGGGCCTGCAGGGTGGCGTTGAGTTCCTTCTTCAGGTCGGCGTCGTGTGCGCCCGTCGCGTCCATACCGGTCATGCACACCACGGTAGAGAAACCGCGCCCGACCGGCACTGGGGATAGCCCCCCAGTTGTCCCTGGGCCGGACCCTAGGGGACAGGACCGGCAAGGGGTCTCCGGCAAAGGGTCTCCGGCAAGGGATCTACTTCGTCAGGCCCTTCTCCTTCGCGTACGCGTTCGCCACGTCCTCCGGGTCCTTCTTGTCCTTGTCCACCTTGCGGTTCAGCTCGGTGAGGTCGGCCGTCGTGAGGACGTTGCCCAGTTCGGCGAGGGCCTTGCGGACCTTCGAGTCGGCCTTGCGGTCGGCTATCAGGGGGACGATGTGCTGGCCGGGGATCAGGTTCTTGGGGTCCGTCAGGACGACCCAGCCGTTGTCGAGGATGTCGGTGTCCGTGGTGAACAGGTTCGCCACGTCCACATCCCCCTTCTTCAGGGCGCCCTTGACCAGCGGACCGGACGAGTCGAGCGACTTGAACTCCTTGAACTCGACCCCGTACACCTCCTTGAGGCCCACCACGCCCACCTCGCGCGTCTTCACCTCGGCCGCCGCGCCGATGATCAGCTTGCCGTTCTGCTTCTTCAGGTCGGCCAGGGAGGTCAGGCCGTACTTCGCCGCCGTCTCGCGGGTCACGGCGAAGGCGTCGGAGTCCTCGGCCATGCCGTACGGGAGGACCTGGAGGCCCGCCGGGAGGGCGATCGTGAGGGCGTTCTGCATCTCGCCCTCCTCCGTCGCCGTCGCCTTGGGCGCCACGTAGTGCAGCAGGGCGCCCTGGTACTCGGGGAGGAGGTCGATGTCGCCGCTCTTCATCGCGGGGATGAGGATCTCGCGGCTGCCCAGGTTCGGGCGGACCTTCGTCTTCACACCCGCCGCGCCCAGCACGGCCGCGTAGAGGTAGCCGAGCACCTGGTTCTCGGTGAAGTTGGCGGTGCCGATGGTGAGGCCGCCCGCGCTGGAGCCGCTGCCCCCGCCCGAGGTGCCGGACCCTTCGTCGAGGGAGGTGATGCCGCCGCTGCACGCGGCGAGAGCGGGGACGGAGGCGGCTGCGAAGAGGCCGCCGAGGAGGGCGCGTCGGTTCATCGGAAGGGCCATCGGAAGAACTCCTGGGCGGTTCGGTTTACCCGGTTCGGGTTACGCGGGGCGGTGACGGAAGAGGAAGCGCTGGACGCCGGAGAGGGCCAGGTCCAGGGCGATGGCGACCACGGCGACCAGCACCGCACCGCCCATCACCTGGACCAGGTCGCGCTGGGCGAGGCCGTCGAAGACGTAGCGGCCCAGGCCCCCGAAGGAGACGTACGCGGCGATGGTGGCCGTGGCCACCACCTGGATCAGCGCGAGGCGCAGGCCGGTCATGATCAGGGGGAGCGCGAGCGGCAGTTCGACCTGGAAGAGGACCTGGTGCCAGCGCATGCCCTGGCCGCGCGCCGCGTCTTTCACGTCCGGGTCGACGGCGGTCATACCGGCGTACGTGTTGGTGACGATGGACGGGACCGCGAGCGCCACCAGGGCGATGTACACCGGCCACATGGACAGTCCGCTGGCCAGGAAGACGAGAACGACCAGGCCGACCGTCGGCAGGGCGCGGCCGAAGGACGACAGGTTGATCGCCACGAACGCGCCCCGGCCCGTGTGGCCGATGAGCAGGCCGAGAGGGAGGCTGATGGCCGTCGCGATGAGGGTGGCGAGGAGCGAGTACTGGAGGTGCTCGGCGAGTCGGTGTGCGATGCCGTCGTAGCCGGACCACTGGTCGCCGCTGGTCAGCCAGCTGCCGAGATCCTTGAAGAGTTCGTACATGTCAGGCTCGCCGCCTCGTCCACGGGGTGAGTACGTACTGGACGGCGACCAGCAGCGCGTCCGCGATCACCGCGAGGAGCAGGGTGAGGACCACTCCCGCGATCACCGGGGTCGGGAAGTTGCGCTGGAAACCGTCCGTGAAGAGCTGGCCGAGGCCGCCGTCGCCGATGTAGGTCGCCACGGACACGAGCGAGATCGACATGACCGTCGCGATGCGGACGCCCGCCATGATCACCGGGAGGGCGAGCGGGAGTTCGACCGTGAGGAGGGTGCGCAGCGGGCGCGTGCCCATCGCCTTGGCCGCCTCCTTCGTCTTCACCGGCACCGAGTCGAGCCCCTCGACCGTGTTCCGCAGCAGCACGACCAGCGTGTAGACCGTCAGGCCGATCACGGTGGTGGTGCGGGTCAGACCGCTGACCGGCAGCAGGAGCACGAAGATCGCGATCGACGGGATCGTGAAGAGGACGTTGGAGAGGCCGAGGAGGAAGCCGCGCAGGGGGCGGACCCGGTGGGCGATCACGGCCAGGGGGAGCGAGATCAGCAGTCCGAAGAAGACCGCCGAGAGGGCCGCCTGGAGGTGGGAGACGGTGAGGGTGGTGAGGTCGTCGGTGTGGTCGCCGATCCACGACCAGTCGATGGTCATGCCTTGACCTGGGCTTCCGCCGTCACAGGGGCCGCTGTCTGGGCTTCTGTGTGGGCTCGGCCCGCGTGTGCGTGGATGTCGTCGCGGGACGAGACGCCGGTGAGGGTGCCCGCCGCGTCCACGCGGGCTATCAGCCCGGTGGGGGAGGCGATCGACTCGTTGAGCGCCGCGAGGAGTGAATCGCTGTCACGGAGCGGTCGTACGGGGATGTCGGCGCCGTCTGCCGCCGCGTGCCAGTGCAGCGGCTTGCGGGCCTCGTCCAGTACGAGGGTCCAGGCGCCGCCCTCCGGGGCCGGGGCCTGCGGCAGGTCCGCGAGGGTCTTCAGGGAGAGCAGCTTGAGGCCGCGCTCGGCGCCGAGGAAGTCGGCGACGAAGTCGTCTGCCGGGCGGGCGAGCAGCTCGGCGGGTGTCGCGCACTGGACCAGATGGCCACCGGTGCGGAAGATCGCTATCTGGTCGCCGAGCCGGACGGCCTCGTCCACGTCGTGCGTGACGAAGACGATGGTCTTGTTCAACTCCTTCTGCAGACGCAGCAGTTCGTCCTGGAGCTGGGTGCGGACCACCGGGTCGACCGCGCCGAACGGTTCGTCCATGAGGAGGACGGGCGGGTCGGCGGCGAGCGCGCGGGCCACGCCGACGCGCTGCTGCTGGCCGCCGGAGAGCTGGTGCGGGTACCGCTTGCCGGCGTCGGCGGCGAGGCCGACGGTCTCCAGGAGTTCGGCCGCGCGGGTGCGGGCCTTCTTCCGGCCCCAGCCGAGGAGCAGCGGTACGGTCGCGATGTTGTCGAGGACCGTGCGGTGCGGGAAGAGTCCGGACTGCTGGATGACGTACCCGATGGATCGCCGCAGGTCGGCGGCGTCCTGCTGGAGGACGTCCTTGCCGTTCACCTTGATCGTGCCGGAGGTCGGATCGACCATCCGGTTGATCATCCGCAGGGTGGTCGTCTTGCCGCAGCCGGAGGATCCGACGAGAACGGTCACGCCGCCTTCCGGCATCTGGAGTGAGAGGTCGTGGACTGCTGTGGTGCCGTTCGGGAAGCGTTTGTGGACCGCGTCGAACTGGATCATGAGGTGTCCCTTGCCCGGCCTGCATAACGTCATGCAGAGTTCTCCGTGTCTGAATAGATTGTCAATGCCTTGGTGTTAATCCGAGGTAACGGCTGTCCAGTGAGCAAGATCGAGTGCCCGGTTTGCTTCCGGTTTGAGGGGAGTCTGCGCCTTATGTCGTCTCAGATTGTGGATGCATCACTTCCGGTGCCTCCTCCGGTGTCCACCGGCATCGTCGTGCTGGACGGCGTCGGTCTCGGCGTCGAGGACGTCGTACGCCTCGCCGACGGGGCCGCGCGGCCCGTCCCCGGCACCGACGCGATGAAGCGCGTCGAGGAGGTCTGGGGCGTCGCCCGCCAGATCGCCGCGACCGGCCGCGTGTACGGCCGCTCCACCGGCGTCGGTGCCAACCGCAACGAGGACGTCCCGACCGAGGCCGCCGCCGACCACGGTCTGCGTCTGCTGCGCAGCCACGCGGGTGCCATCGGTGCGGAACTCCCGGCCCGGCAGGTACGGGCGATGCTCGCCGTCCGCGCCAACCAGCTCCTCGCGGGCGGCGCCGGCCTGCGCCCCGGGGTGGTCACGGCCCTGTGCGAGGCGCTGGAGAGCGGCGCGTATCCCGTGGTCAACGAGTTCGGGTCGGTCGGTACGGGCGACATCGCGGCGCTGGCCCAGATGGGGCTGGCGCTGGCGGGGGAGCACGAGTGGATCGCGCCCGCGACGGTGGCGGGCGGATCGGCGGTCCGTGGCTGGAGCGTCACCGGCACCCCCGAGCCGCAGGCCCTCGACAACAACGACGCCCTCGCCCTGATCAGCAGCAACGCCCTCACCCTCGGGCAGTCCGCGCTCGCCCTGCACGAGCTGCGCGGGCTCATCGTCGCCACGCAGGTCGTCGCCGCGCTCTCCCTCCTGGCCGTCGACGGCTCGCACGAGGCGTACGCCGCCCCCGTGCACGCCGCCCGCCCGCACCGGGGATCGGTCGAGGTCGCGCGCCGGATGCGGGCGTTGATCGGTTCGGCGGACCGGCCCACGCCTCCCCTCGGGCGCATCCAGGACCCGTACGCCTTCCGGTGTCTGCCGCAGATCCACGGGCCCGCGCACGACGCGGCGGACGCGCTGGAGGGGGTGCTCGCGATCGAGATCAACGCCGCCGCCGAGAACCCGCTCATCTCCCCCGAGGACCTCACCGCCTACCACCACGGCGGCTTCTACCAGGCCCAACTCGCCCTGGCCCTGGACCACTTCAGGCTGGCGGTCACTCAGGTAGCACGCCTGTCCACCTCCCGCTTGTCCACCCTCAACGAGCCCGCCTTCACCCGGCTGCGCCCCTTCCTCGCCGACCACGAGCCCGCCGCCTCCGGCGTGATGATCCTGGAGTACGCCGCCGGCGCCGCCCTCGGTGACCTGCGGGCCTTCTCCGCGCCCGCCTCGCTCGGGCACGCTGTACTCTCCCGGGGCGTCGAGGAACAGGCCAGCTTCGCCTCGCTCGCCGCCCGCCAGACACTGCGCGCCTGCGACGCGTACCGTCTCGTCGTCGGCTGCGAACTGGTCGCCGCGGTTCGGGCACTGCGCCAGCGCGACCTGCGGCCCGACCCGGACCTACCGGTCGGCCGGGCACTGGAGCTGGCCGAGTCGGTCCTCGACGCCGACACGACCGACCGACCGCTCACACACGACGTGACGGTGGCGTCGGCACTGCTGGACCGGTTCACGGAGATCTGGAGGGGGAGCGGGGAATGAGCACGCCGAGTGGGGACGACAGCGGGGGCGCGGGGGCGGGGGTGCGCGCCGGCGCCGGTACCGGTGAGGGCGCGGGCGTGGGGGCGGGCTCGGGCGTGAGTGCAGGTGGGGACGCGGGCACTGGCGGGACCCCGCCCGACAGTCCCGCCGGGCGGCTCCAGGCGCTCTTCGAGGGGCATCGGCTTACCCCGACCCAGCGGCGGATCGCGCACAGCATGGTGCGGCGGGCCGCCGATGTGCCGTTTCTCTCCAGTGTCGAGCTGGCCGAGCTGGCCGGGGTCAGTCAGCCGTCCGTCACGCGGTTCGCCGTCGCCCTCGGGTTCGACGGATATCCCGCCCTGCGCAAGCATCTGCGCGAGGTCGCGCCCGCCGAGCAGAGCGCCGAGCCGGGCTCGTACAACGAGTACCAGCAGGCCGTCGAGGCCGAGATCGAGAACCTGAAGCACCTGGCCGAGGTGCTCGCCGACCCGCGTCCCGTGCACCGGGCCGGACGGCTGCTCGCCGCGTCCCGCCCGCTGCCCGTCCTCGGGCTGCGCGCCGCCGCCTCCCAGGCGTACGGCTTCGCGTACTTCGCCGCCAAGGTCCACCCGGACGTACGGCTGCTGCACGAGGGCGGCACGATGATCCACGACCGGATCGACGCGGCCGTACGGGCGGGCGCCACCACCCTGCTGTGCTTCGCGCTGCCCCGGCATCCGCGCGAGGTCGTCGACACCCTCGCCTACGCCAAGGCGGCCGGCCTGACCGTCGTCACCGTCGCCGACTCGGCGTTCGCGCCCGTCGCCAAGGTCTCCGACCTGCTGCTGCCCGCCGCCGTCGGCACCGGGCTCGCCTTCGACACCGCCTGCGCGCCGATGCTGCTCGGCCGGGTGCTGCTGGAGGCCATGTGCGACGACCTGCCGGACGCACAGGCCCGGTTGGAGGAGTTCGACGCGCGGGCCGCTACTCGGAGCCTGTTCGTCGAATAGTCGAACAGGAGCCTCTTGGCGGCTCTCAGACTCGTCTCACGTTCGCTCGTTACTCTCCCGCTCCGACAGCACTGTGCCGGGAGAACGAACCGGGAGGCGGACGTGGCACGCGGAGTTCACGGAAGACAAGGCCTGGCTCGGGTGGCCGTGGTCGTAAGGGCCGGAGCGGCGCCCATGTGGTGGCTCGGAGTGTTCGCGGCGGGCGTCGGCGTGGTGCTGCCGGGGATCACCGGCCGCCGGATCGGCGTCATGGCGGGCGCCGTGCTGTTCATCGTCACGGCCGGTGCCGTGGCGTGTCTGCGGCGCCGCCGCTACACCGCGCTCGCCGCCGGTACCGCCCGGGCCGGCCGGCACGATGTGCTCCAGGACCGCGCGGTGACCGTGCGCAACTGGCGCCGGGGCCACCGCTGGTGGCTGCTGCTCGCCTTCGCCGCCGCGCTGGGCAGCTCCTTCGCGGTGCCCGCCGCGGGCGGGATGCTGCTCGCCGGGGCCGGTACCGGGCTGCTGCTGAAGGCCGCCTGGCTGGGCCGGCGCGAGCGCGCCGACGACGTACTGCTGTGGGTACGGGTGGACTGGCTCGGCCCGCGCGCAGGCGCCCCGGCCGGCAAGCCGGTCAAGGCCTACCGCTCCACCGGGATCGCCGCGGGCGACGCGACCCCGGGCGGGGCGCGCCGCCGCGGCGACGTCCTGGTCTAGCTCGAAGAGCTCGTCGGGCCCGTCGGGCTCGTCGGTCCCTTCGGACGGGGGCGGGGCTCAGATCTCGATGTCCGCCTCGATCCGTTTCAGCTGGTGGCGGGCCATCGCCAGGTTGGAACGGTTGATGTCGAGCACCAGGTAGAGGAAGAGGCCGTTGCCGCCGCGCCCCTTCATCATCCGGATCAGGTGGTACTGGCTGGAGAGCGTGATCAGGATGTCCTCGATCTCGCCCTTCAGCCCCAGGTGCTCCATCGTGCGCATCTTGGCGCGTACGACATCGGTGTTGCCGGCGGCGGCGACGTTCAGGTCGAACGTCTTGCTGCCGCCCATCGTGCCCAGGGCCATGCCGCTGGTGTAGTCGACGAGGGCGACTCCGGTGGCGCCCTCGATGGAGGTCAGCGCCTCTTTCAGCGCGGTCTCGGTGTTGGCCATGACGGTGTTCCTCTCCTGCTTCCGGTTCAACTTTCCGTGGTGGTGCGCGCGTTGGGCGTGGTTGACGGTGTGCGTGGCGCGCGTGGGGTTCTGGTTCGGGTGGGCATCGGTGCGGGGGCGGAGGCCGGCGTGGGTGCGGGCGCGGGGGCCGGTCTCGGCGTCTGTTCGGCCGCCGCGTCCACCAGCTCCCCGATGCGGACGCCGGCCCGGCGGCCCTCCAGGTGCAGTCGGCCGACGTTGACGCGGTCCTGGGCGAGCAGCGTCAGGACGGCGCTGCGGCCCGCCGCGTACGTCGCCACATAGCCGTACACCCCGCGCACCAGCAGCTCGCGGAAGTCGCCCTGGCCGGTCGCGTCCGCCATCCGCACGGCGACGCTGAGCGCGGTGGCGGTGAGCGCCGCGACCGTCTCCGGTTCGACACCCGGGGTGTCGTGGACGAGGACGAGACCGTCGACGCTGGCCGCGAGCGCGCCGGTGAGCTGCGGCACACGGGCCCGCAACCGGCGTAGTTCGTCCATGACTTCGGCCTCGGCTGCCATGAGTTGTCTCCTCTCGGCACGCGGGCGCTGCCGCTCAAAGGGCCTCCAGCGCATCCCTGAGCCTCTTCAGCAGCGTGATGTTGGGGTCGGTGAAGGAAGGCGGCAGCGTTCCTGGGGGCGCCGGTGGAGCGGACGACGTGGACGGCGGCAGGGGAGGCGGGAGGGCCGGGACGGCCGCCGGGACTATGACCCCCGCCGCCGCGAGCCGCCGTACGTCCACCAGGGTGTGGAAGGTCGGGCGGGCCAGCGCCAGGGCGATGTCCGCCGCCGTGCGGACACCGTCCACCAGGTCCAGTACGGCGGACTGGCGGGCGCTGATGGTCGGTGCGCCCGGGCTGCCCGAGCGGAGCAGCGGGGCGCTGTCGGGGGCCGGGTCGGGCCAGATGCGGTGGAGCAGGGCGCGGCGGCGCAGGGTCTCGTGCTCCAGCGCCGCCACCGGCACCGGGCGCACCGGGCCGAGCCAGTGTGTGTCCCCGTACCGGAAGTGCCCCGGCGTGCCGCTGGGCGCGAGGGCGAAGTACGCCGCGTCGTACAGCGCCCCCAGGTGGCACACCTCCAGGGCGCCCGCGCCGATCCGGCCGCTCTCGACCAGGAACCGCCCGACCCGGTTGCGCTCGCCGGCCGCCCCCACGGCGTCCCGCCAGCCGTCCGCGTCCAGCGTCCCGCGCGCGGTGAGCAGCACGTCGAGCCCCGGTACGGCCGGGCTCTCGGCGTGCACGACCTGGCCGTCGGCGAGATAGAGCGAGCCGCGCTCGCACACCAGGGCGCCGGTGGCCCGCTCGGTGGCGAGCCGGTCGAGCATCGGGGAGACCCCGCCCCACGCCCGGTGCCGGGCCGCCGCCTTGTCCCGTACCGGCAGGCGCGGCGGCGGGGTCGTCAGATTCGCGTGCAGTGCCGTCATCCCAGCACCAGCCGTCCGGCCATCTCGCCGAGCCGGATGCGGGCCAGCGCGAGATTGCCCTCCGCGCGGGCCAGCCACAGGTGCAGGAACACACTGCTGTCGAAGCTCGTCGTCACGAACCGCAGGACGTGATAGCTGTCCCGGTTGCTGATGATCAGGTCCTCGACCGGCGGGTCCTGCCCCCAGCCGACGGCCGCCCCGCCGCCCTCGGACTCCTCGTCGTCGCCCTCCGGGGCGAACGCGCGGTGCTCGGCGGCCAGCCGGGCCAGCTCCGCCGCCTCGGCCGCCATCGTCTCCGGGTCACCGCCCGGGGAGTCCCCGACGGTGCCCAGTGCCAGCCCGCTGGTCCAGTCGACCAGCGCGGCGCCCCTGGCCCCGGGCAGCCGCATGGCTTCCAGCAAGCACTCGTCGATTCCGGGCACCCTTGGCCCCTCCTGCCTGTCCCGCTCGCGTCTGTCCGGCCGGTGTTCGATCGCCCAGCCCGGAGTTCGCCGACCTGACGTTCGGCCAACCTGGTGTTCGGCTGAGTGACGCAGACGCTACGCAACGTGTGCATGAGGAGTGAGAGATCTGGCATTTTCCAGTGGAACATGCGCTGGATGACTAAGGTGGGTCGACTGGCCCCGTTTTCACGGCAGTTGACCTGCATGTTCCCCGAAGTCCGTCAAGGGCGTGCGTGGGGGGAGGTGGTTGCGGGGAGGGTGGTGAGCGCGGAGACGTGCGCCCCACCGGATTCGGCCACGATCTCGGCGACGGTCTGCGGCTCCCGTACGACCGCGAAGACGACGTCCCCGTCCCCGCTCCCGCTCGGCACGAAGCCGTAGATCCCGGGCCGGGCGAGGGAGTTGTACGCGTAGTGGTGCGCGAAATAGTAGGCGCCCGTGTCCAGCGCCGCCGCGTAGTCGCCCTGTTCGAGCAGTGGCAGCGACCGCCCCTCGGCGAGCAGGTCCCCCGAGAAACAGGCAGGCCCGGCCACGTCCTGCACGACCTCCGGTCCCGCCTTCGGCCGCCCCTTCCCGTCGTACGCGGCGATCCTCAGCGGCCACGACCCCGGCGCGTACACCGTCCGCGTCGCGACCTGCACGCCCGCGTGTGTGACGGCGACCGGCCGCCCGCCGGCGCTCTTCGCGTACTCGACCCGCGCGACCACCGTGCCGTGCTTGGCCAGCAGTGACCGCCCGAATTCGGTCACCAGCCCGTACCGCCCGCCGAACAGCCCCGGCACCTCCTCGCTCAGCAGCCGGGCGTACTGCGCGTACGTCGGGCTCGTCGCGTCCGACGCGAAGTTGACCGGTAGCCCGCCGCCGATGTCGATCGTGTCGATCTGCCGCCGCCCGACCCGCCGGTTGATCTCCTCGGCCAGCGCGTACGTCTCCGCCACGCCCCGCACCATCAGCGCCAGGGGGATGCCCTGCGACCCCGTGTGCGCGTGCAGCCTGGTCAACCACGGGCGCTCGGCGTACGCCCCCACGATCCACTCGCGCGCCCCCTCGTCCAGCAACGCGACCCCGAACTTCGAGGTCGCGGTCGCGGTGGACGTGGCCCCGATCGACCCACCGCCGATCTGCGGATTCACCCTGATCCCGATCGGGGACCGGCTGGTCGCCGACCGCATCAGCGCGTCGAGACGGTCCAGCTCCTGCGGGTTGTCGGCGTTCACGGCGATGCCCAGGGCCAGTGCCTCGCGCAGCTCGGCGGGCGTCTTCGCGGGCGAGTCCAGCACCGTCCGGGACGGCGCCACCCCGGCCGCCCGCGCCAGCGCCAGCTCCCCGGGGCTCGCCACCTCGGCCCCGATCCCCTCCTCGCGCAGCAGCCGCAGTACGGGCACCAGTGGGGTCGCCTTCACCGCGAAGGCGTGCAGCACGGGCGTGCCGGGTGTCACGACCGAGTCGAAGGCGGCGCGCAGCTCGGCGGCGGACTCGCGGATGCCGGTGACGTCGAGGAGTCCGACGATGGGTGCGTCGGCGCGGAGCAGTCCCTGCTCCACGGCGGCGCGTATGGCCTCGTCCCGGCGGTTGGTCCGAGCGGCCCCGTTGTGGTCCACAGTGTCCCCCGTGGTGTCGATGTCCGTGTCCATGCGTCAAGCGAAACATCCGTGCCGCACACATGCGGACGCCGGAATGTATTGACTAGTTCTATTCAGGAAGTCAGGATGTGAATATCCGCTGCAACAGTGCGCCGGCAGTCCGTCAGTAGCCCGTGAGCAGTTCTCCAACAGTCCGCTGGGAGGCAGACCATGTCAGGACCCCGCCCCGTACGAGCCCCGCGCGGTACGGAACTGAGTGCCCTGGGATGGCAGCAGGAGGCCGCCCTCCGGATGCTCCAGAACAACCTGGACCCCGAGGTCGCCGAACACCCCGACAAGCTCGTCGTCTACGGCGGCACCGGCAAGGCCGCGCGTGACTGGCGCTCCTTCGACGCCATGGTCCGCACCCTGCGCACCCTGAAGCAGGACGAGACGATGCTCGTCCAGTCGGGCCGCCCGGTCGGTGTCATGCAGACCCACGAGTGGGCCCCGCGCGTCCTGATCGCCAACTCCAATCTGGTCGGCGACTGGGCCAACTGGGAGGAGTTCCGCCGCCTGGAGGCCCTCGGCCTGACCATGTACGGGCAGATGACGGCCGGTTCGTGGATCTACATCGGCACCCAGGGCATCCTCCAGGGCACCTACGAGACCTTCGCCGCCGTCGCAGCGAAGAAGTTCGGCGGCACCCTCGCCGGGACGATCACCCTCACCGCCGGCCTCGGCGGGATGGGCGGCGCGCAGCCGCTCGCCGTGACGATGAACGACGGCGTCGCGATCTGTATCGACGTCGACCCGCGTGCCATCGAGCGCCGCATCGAACACCGGTACCTCGACGTGAAGGCCGACTCCCTGGAGCACGCCCTCCAGCTCGCGGTCGAGGCCCGCGACGCCCGCCGCCCGCTCTCCATCGGCCTGCTCGGCAACGCGGCCGAGCTGCTCCCGCGCATGCTCGCCGAGAGCGCGCCCATCGACATCGTGACCGACCAGACCTCGGCCCACGACCCGCTGGCCTACCTCCCCGTCGGCGTCGACTTCGACGACATGGCGTCCGCCGCGGCGAAGGACCCGGCCGGCTTCACGACCCGGGCGCGCGAGTCGATGGCACGGCACGTGGAGGCGATGGTCGGCTTCATGGACGCCGGTGCCGAGGTCTTCGACTACGGCAACTCGATCCGGGGCGAGGCCCAACTCGCCGGATACGAGCGGGCGTTCGCGTTCCCGGGCTTCGTCCCGGCGTACATCCGCCCCCTCTTCTGCGAAGGCAAGGGCCCCTTCCGCTGGGCGGCCCTGTCGGGCGAGGCGTCCGACATCGCGAAGACGGACAAGGCGATGCTGGAGCTGTTCCCCGAGAACGAGTCCCTGCACCGCTGGATCAAGATGGCCGGTGAGCGGGTCCACTTCCAGGGCCTCCCGGCCCGGATCTGCTGGCTCGGCTACGGCGAGCGGGACAAGGCCGGCGAGCGCTTCAACGACATGGTGGCGAGCGGTGAGCTGGCGGCGCCGCTGGCGATCGGCCGCGACCACCTGGACTGCGGGTCCGTCGCGTCTCCCTACCGGGAGACCGAGGCGATGCTCGACGGTTCCGACGCGATCGCCGACTGGCCGCTGCTGAACGCGATGGTGAACGTTGCCTCGGGCGCGTCGTGGGTCTCCATCCACCACGGGGGTGGGGTCGGCATGGGCCGCTCCATCCACGCCGGGCAGGTTTCGGTGGCGGACGGCACGAAACTGGCGGGGGAGAAGATCCGCCGGGTGCTGACGAATGACCCCGGGATGGGCGTCATCCGGCATGTGGATGCCGGGTACGACATCGCGGAGACGGTCGCCGATGAGCGGGGTGTGCGGGTGCCTATGCGTGAGGGGGACGACGCGTGAGGGAGGTCTCTGACGGGCGGGACGGCGACTCTCCGGTGGGGGCGGGCGGGTCGTCGCCGACTGCGGGTTCGGCTGTGCCCACCCGTTCCGCCCTGCGGAACGCCTGCCCACAGCCTGGGGGGCCGACTGCGGATGGCCGCCAGCCTGATGCGACGGCAGCACAGCCTGGTGGGGCCGCTGGCCGTGGCCCACAGCCTGGCGGGTCGGCCGGGCAGCCTGGTGGGGTCGCTGGTCGTGGCTCACAACCTGGCGGGTTGGCCGCGGATGGTCGCTGGTCTGGTGCGTCGGCTGGGCAGCCTGGTGGAGCGGATGCCGTCGGCCGTCAGCCTGGAGGCGCGGCTGCTGGTCGTGGCTCACAGCCTGGGGGGTTGGCCGCGGATGGTCGCTGGTCTGGTGCGTCGGCTGGGCAGCCTGGTGGAGCGGATGCCGTCGGCCGTCAGCCTGGAGGCGCGGCTGCTGGTCGTGGCCCACAGCCTGGCGGGTTGGCCGCGGATGGTCGCTGGTCTGGTGCGTCGGCTGGGCAGCCTGGTGGAGCGGATGCCGTCGGCCGTCAGCCTGGAGGCGCGGCTGCTGGG
>NZ_JBSFDA010000035.1:40438-75821 GCF_053593675.1 Streptomyces sp. NPDC002156
CGCTGGTCTGGTGCGTCGGCTGGGCAGCCTGGTGGAGCGGATGCCGTCGGCCGTCAGCCTGGAGGCGCGGCTGCTGGTCGTGGCTCACAGCCTGGTGGGGCGGATGCCGGTAGCCGTCAGCCCGGGGTGTCCGCCGGGCAGCCGGGCGGTGGTGCCTCCTTCCACCAGATGTGGCGCGACCTCGCCCCCCTAGGTCGTCACCCCGACTCCCGTGGCTATCGCCGTTATGCCTGGACCGGGATCGATCTCGAATGCCGGGCCTGGTTCAAGGAGCAGGCCGAGTCTCGGGGGCTGTCGTACGAGGTTGACCGGAACGGGAATCAGTGGGCCTGGCTCGGGGATCCCGCTGAGGGGGATGCAGTTGTCACCGGGTCGCATCTTGACTCCGTGCCCGATGGCGGGGCCTTCGACGGGCCCCTGGGTGTCGTGTCCTCCTTTGCTGCTCTCGATGAGCTTCGGGCGCGCGGGGCGCAGTTCAGCAAGCCCCTCGCCATCGTCAACTTCGGGGACGAGGAAGGTGCCCGGTTCGGGCTCGCCTGTGTCGGGTCGCGGCTCACCGCCGGGGCCGTCACCGTCGAGCAGGCTCGGCTGCTGACCGATGGTGAGGGGATCACGCTGCCCCGGGCCATGGAAGCCGCCGGGTACGACCCGGACACCATCGGGCCAGACCCCGAGCGACTCGCCCGTATCGGTGCCTTCGTCGAGCTGCACGTCGAACAGGGGCGCGCGCTCGATCTGAGCGGCGACCGTGTCGGCATCGCCAGTGCCATCTGGCCGCACGGGCGCTGGCGGTTCGACTTCCGGGGCGAGGCCAATCACGCCGGTACGACACGGCTCGTCGACCGGCGCGACCCCATGCTGTCGTACGCCGAGACCGTCCTCGCCGCCCGCCGCGAGGCCGAACTCGCCGGTGCCGTCGCCACCTTCGGGAAGATCTCCGTCGAGCCCAACGGCGTCAACGCCATCCCCTCCCTCGTACGCGGCTGGCTCGACTCCCGCGCCGCCGACCAGAAGGCCCTCGACACCGTCGTCTCCGGTGTTGAGAACGCCGCCCGCGAGTACGCCGAGGCCCACGGCGTCGATCTCGACGTCGTCCGGGAGTCCTTCACCCCCGTCGTCGAGTTCGATCACGCCCTGCGCGACGAACTCGGCCGCATCCTCGGCAGGAACGGAGAGGACACAGCCCTCACCGTCCCCGTCCTCGGCACCGGTGCCGGACACGACGCCGGGATTCTCTCCGGGAGCATTCCGACCGCCATGCTGTTCGTGCGCAACCCCACGGGCGTCTCGCACTCCCCGGCGGAGTACGCCGCCGAGGACGACTGCGTGGCCGGGGTGACCGCACTCGCCGACGTACTGGAAGGGCTGGCCTGCACGTGACCCACCCCCAAGCACGGACGTACTGGCTGGAGCACGCCTGGCTCGACACCAACGTCGAGCCCGGCGTCGCCCTGGACGTCGAGGACGGTCGGATTGCGGCTGTCCGTACGGGAGTCGACGGCCCGCCACCCGGCGCCGAGATCCTTCGCGGGCTCACCCTCCCCGGCCTCGCCAACGCCCACAGCCACGCCTTTCACCGTGCCCTGCGCGGCACTGTCCAGGTCGGCTCCGGCACCTTCTGGACCTGGCGCGAGGTCATGTACTCCTTCGCCGACAAGCTGACCCCGGACACCTACCACGCCCTCGCGCGTGCCGTGTACGCCGAGATGGCCCTCGCCGGCATCACCGCCGTCGGCGAGTTCCACTACGTCCACCACGCCCCGGGCGGCACCCCGTACGCCGACCCGAACGCGATGGGTGAGGCACTCGTCGAAGCAGCCTCCGACGCCGGTGTCCGCATCACCCTCCTCGACACCGCCTACCTCTCCGCAGGCTTCGGGCAGGCCCCCAACCGCCACCAGCTCCGCTTCTCCGACGGCACCGCCGACGCCTGGGCGGAACGCTGTTCAGTTCTCAAGGAACGGGATCACGCGCGGATCGGTGCCGCCATCCACTCCGTACGGGCCGTGCCCGCCGGTCAGTTGGCGACCGTGGCCCGCTGGGCCGAGGAACGCCGAGCCCCCCTTCACGTCCACCTCTCCGAGCAGACGGCCGAGAACGACGCCTGTCTCGCCGCCCACGGCTGCACGCCCACCCGGCTCCTCGCCGACCACGGGGTCCTCGGCCCCCGCACCACCGGCGTCCACAACACCCACCTCACCGACGAGGACATCGCGCTGCTCGGCCACAGCGGCACCGGCACCTGCATGTGCCCCACGACGGAACGCGACCTCGCCGACGGCATCGGCCCCGCCGTCGCCCTCCAGCGCGCGGGCTCACCGCTCTCCCTCGGCTCCGACAGCCACGCCGTCATCGACCTGCTCGAAGAGGCCCGCGCCATGGAGCTGAACGAGCGCCTGCGCACCCGTACCCGAGGCCACTGGACAGCGGCGGCCCTGCTCCGGGCCGCCTCCGCCGACGGTCACGCGGCCCTCGGCTGGGAGGACGCGGGCACCCTGGAAGCCGGTGCGCTCGCCGACTTCACGACGATCGCGCTCGACTCGGTCAGAACTGCGGGACCGGTGCCTCGGCTGGGCGCGGAGACGGCTGTATTCGCAGCGTCGGCAGCGGATGTGCGCCATACGGTCGTGGGCGGCCGGCACGTCGTGCGCGACGGGGCGCACACCCTCGTACCAGAGGTGCCGCAGGCGCTTGCGGCGGCTGTCGAAGCCCTGCGCGCCTGACCCCCGTACGCGCCCCTCCCGTACGCACCCCCGCCACCCACGAGGACGCCATGAACAGCCCCAGCACGCCGAGCAGTCCGAGCAGCCCGAACCGGACGAACAGTGCTATCGGCAGCACGACCGACACCACCACCGGCACGACGACCGTCATCACGAACATCGGCAGCCTGGTCACCAACGACCCCTCTCTCGGATGGGGGTCCCCCCGCTCGAGCAAATTCGAGAGTGGGGGAGGATCCCCCCTGGGACTGATCCAGGACGCGGCCGTCGTCATCGAAGGCGACCGCGTCGTCTGGACCGGTGAGAACAGCAAAGCACCCACCACTGACAATCGGGTCGACGCCGGTGGCAGGGCCGTCCTCCCGGGCTTCGTCGACTCCCACTCCCACCTCGTCTTCGCGGGCGACCGGACGCAGGAGTTCAACGCCCGGATGTCCGGGCGGAGCTACACGGCAGGCGGAATCCGTACGACCGTCGCCGCCACCCGCGCCGCCACGGACGCGGAACTGGAGGCCAACCTCACCCGCTACCTCCGCGAGGCGCTCCGGCAGGGCACGACGACCTTCGAGACCAAGTCCGGGTACGGCCTGACCGTCGAGGACGAGGCCCGCGCCCTGCGCATCGCCGCCGCCCACACCGACGAGGTCACCTACCTCGGCGCCCACATCGTGTCCCCGGACTACGCCGACGACCCGGCCGCCTATGTCGCCCTGGTCACCGGCGAGATGCTCGACGCCTGTGCCCCGTACGCCCGTTGGGTGGACGTCTTCTGCGAGAAGGGCGCCTTCGACGGCGACCAGGCCCGCGCGATCCTCACGGCGGGCAAGGCGAAGGGGCTGCACCCGCGCGTCCACGCCAACCAGCTCTCGTACGGCCCCGGCGTGCAGCTCGCCGTCGAACTCGACGCCGCCAGCGCCGACCACTGCACCCACCTCACCGACGCCGATGTCGACGCCCTCGCGAACGGCCGTACGGTCGCGACCCTGTTGCCCGGCGCCGAGTTCTCCACCCGCGCCCAGTGGCCGGACGCCCGCCGGCTCCTCGACGCGGGCGTCACGGTCGCGCTCTCCACGGACTGCAACCCCGGCTCCTCCTTCACCTCCTCCGTGCCCTTCTGCATCGCCCTGGCGGTACGGGACATGGGCATGACCCCGGACGAGGCGGTCTGGTCCGCCACGGCGGGGGGCGCGCGAGCCCTCCGCCGCGACGACATCGGCCGCCTCACGCCCGGGGCGTACGCCGACCTGACCCTCCTGGACGCCCCGAGCCACGTCCACCTGGCCTACCGGCCGGGGGTTCCCCTGGTCAGCGGGGTGTGGCGGCGGGGCGTACAGGTGTTCTGACCCCGCCCTCGGATCAGAGGCCGTACCGGCTCTTCAAGTGGCGCCAGAAGTCACGGAACATCCACTTGTCGAACTCCGTGATCTGCGCCGCGCTGCCCGCCTTCATCAGGAAGCAGCACTGGCCGGTCGGGGTCCAGTCGTAGAAGTCGTCGAGCCCGAACGTGTGGCCGACCTCGTGCAGGTAGATGTGGATGTTCTCCTGGTCCAGCGTGCTGGTGAAGTACTCCTGGCCGACCCGCTGGCCCCAGTCGCCGCCCGCGCCGCCCTGGAAGCCCTTCGTCAGCCACAGTGACTGGTCGTAGTGGCGGGCCGCGCCGCCCGGGCAGCGCGAGTAGTTGCCGTCCTGGTGGAAGAAGCGGCCGCAGTCCGGGGAGCACTGGGGGGAGCCGCCGCCGTCGAGGTTCCCGGCGTAGATGTCGACCGAGCTGTCGGTCCACTGGAGGGTCGAGCGGTTCTTCACGGCCCAGCCGACGATGTTGACCGGCACGTTGGTGTACGGCCAGGCGTTGTGCCCCGCACCGTTCTCGACCATGGCCGCCATCCACTTGCCGAACTGCTTCTTCAGCGCCGCGTGGATCCGGTCGCGCAGGGCGGTGCTCACAGGCGCGTCCGACTCCCAGCGGACGCAGTAGTTGACGCTTCCCCGGTTGGCCATGACCTGGTCCCAGCCGTAGTTGCGGAAGCCGTAGAGGTCCGGGTAGGTCGACGAGACGTGGTTCCACACCTCGTTCAGCGGCTGTACGAGGTTCGCGGGCGGGTTCCAGTCCTCGGCGGCGGCCCGCACCTGTGCCGTCGTCCCGGCGGGGGCGGCGAACGCGGCCGGCAGACCGGGAGCGGCGATCAGTGCGGCCAGTGCGGCCAGCACCGCCAGGAGACGTGCGATGTGCTTGCGCATGGGTGAACTCCCTTTGTGGGGAACGGGATTCACCCTCGGGTCGCCGCCGGCCACGGGCCGGGTTGCCCATCCCTCCCCGGCCGCTTTTCACTCCCTTCCCGTACGGCGGAGTGAATCGCGCCGCCGACGGCGGAGGTTGGCGAGCGCGGACTTCTCAGCTGGCGCCCGCCCGCCACCGCTGCCCCGTCCCGCCCGTCAGCGCTACGAACTTCACGCCGCCGTCGGCCGCCGGAACCAGCCCCGTCGCGAAGGCGATCGCCGGGCGGATCACCCCGTCGTCGTCCACGGTGAAGCGCAGGTTGTCGCCGTTGTCACTGTCCACCGCCGAGCACTCCCAGATGCCGACTCCCCGGTCCAGATCACCCCGGCTGTCCAGACAGAAGTCGGTGTCGGCGGCCGACTGCAGGACCCCCAAGTCGGCGTCCACACGCCAGCGTTGGGTCCTGGCCGACGCGGAGCAGGGCGCCGTGAAGACGTCCGTGCCCTTCTCCAGCACACCGCCCCGGATGTCCAGACAGCGCCCCGAGGCGACGTTCACCACCTGGGCGTACGAGGCTCCGGGCGCCCGGAACACAGGCCTGGGCGTCGGTGTAGGAGTGGGCTTGGGTGTGGGCGTCGGCTTCGGCGCCGGGGCGGAAGAGGTCGGCGGCCGTGAAGTCGGCGACGGGGAGGGGGACTTGGCGGCCGTCGGCGAGGCGGGCGCCGTCACCTCGGGGCTGCTCGGCACGGCGGTGACCGGGAACGTGTTCGACGCGCCCTGCGGGCTCGACGAGCCGTCGCCCGACGACAGCAGCACGATCAGCAGCGGGATCAGCGTCACGCCGAGGACCGCCGAGGCCAGCGCGAAGCGCCGACGGGACGGCGGTGCCGGCGGTTTCGGTGGCTGGGTCCAAGTCCCGCCCGAGGCTGGGGCGTTGGCGAGGGTGACCGTCGGTGCGTCCCGTGCGTACGCCGTTCCGCACCACGGCAGCAGGCCCTCGCCCAGCGCCGTGCGCGGGCTGTCGCGCAGAGCGGCGAGTTCCTCGTAGGCCACCGAGCAGTGCGGGCAGATGACCATGTGGGAGTTCAGGTCCGTGCTGTGGCGTGGGTTGGCAGGGCGGACCGACTCCTCGATCAGCCGGCGGAAGTCCTGGCAGCGCGGGTCGTCGGAGGCGGCCAGCCGGGACCGCAGACAGGCCTGGGCCAGGGCCTGGAGCGCCGAGTCCGTCTCGTGCTCGACGTCCTCGTGCGTCAGGCCGAGGAGATCGGCGGTCCGGTCCTCGGACTCGCGCTCCACGGTGCCGTACCAGATCAGGCCCTGGGTGCGGGCCGGCAGCGACTGGAACGGGCCCAGCATGGGCGGGGGCGCGAACAGGAGCTCTCCGCCCGCCGTGTTGAGCGTGTTCAGGACGAGGAGCAGGCTCGGGTCCAGGCCCGCCGCACGTTCGTCCGTCGCCCAGCCGGCCGCCAAATCTGCGGTCAGCAACAGGAGTTGGTGGCGCCACGGTACGTTCGGCTCGGTACCGCGTGCCGTGTCCCGGGCCGCCGTCGTGAACGCCTGGGCCGCCAGCTGCCCCGCCGTGGAGTCGCTCGTCGTGCACAGCCGGGCGTAGGCGAGCACGGACGCGCGATGGCGGGTACGGAGTTCCTGCAACGCCGGGTACGCGGTGGGGGAGTTGGTGCGCAGCAGCTCGGTGAGGCGGGCGTCGGACACGCCCGCGTACAGCCCGCTGTCTTCGATGTGCTCAGACATCCGTCCGCCTCCTCGGACCCCCGTCCGTCCTGACGTACCAGCCAGTCTGAAGGCGGTGTCCGTGACGCATGAGGCCTTTGGGAAAAGAGGGGAGGGGTTTCTGTGGGTAACCAGAAACCCCTCCCGAGCGGACGCCAGTACACGACCGGTTGGTACACGACCGACAGCCCTTGATCGTCAGCCTTCGATCGTCAGACCCTTCCGCAGGCGGTGCAGCGTCCGCGACAGCAGCCGCGACACATGCATCTGCGAGATGCCCAGTTCCTCGCCGATCTCCGACTGGGTCATGTTGGCGACGAACCTCAGCGAGAGGATCTGCCGGTCCCTGGGCGGGAGTTCGGCGATCAGCGGCTTCAACGACTCGACGTACTCGATGCCTTCGATGCCGTGGTCCTCGTACCCGATGCGGTCGGCGAGGGCACCCTCGGAGTCGTCCTCCTCGGGCTGGGCGTCGAGTGAGCTGGCGGTGTAGGCGTTCGAGGCCGCCATGCCCTCCACCACCTCGTCCTTGGAGAGGTCGAGGCGGTCGGCCAGCTCGCCCACGGTGGGGGCGCGGTCGAGCTGCTGGGCCAGTTCGTCGCCGGCGCGGGCCAGGTCGAGCCGGAGCTCCTGGAGCCTGCGGGGTACGCGCACCGACCACGACGTGTCGCGGAAGAAGCGCTTGATCTCGCCGACGATCGTCGGCATCGCGAAGGTCGGGAACTCGACCCCGCGGCTCAGCTCGAAGCGGTCGATCGCCTTGATCAGGCCGATGGTGCCGACCTGGATGATGTCCTCCATCGGTTCGCTGCGCGAACGGAAGCGGGAGGCGGCGAACTTGACCAGGGCGAGGTTGAGCTCGACAAGGGTGTTGCGGACGTACGCGTAGTCGTGCGTCCCCTCTTCCAGGGACTCCAGCCGCGCGAAGAGGGTCTTGGACAGGGCCCGCGCGTCTACCGCACCCACCTCGTCGTACGGCGGGATCTCGGGGAGCCCGTCCAGGGCGTCCGGAACGCGTGGGCCCGGAATGAGCGGGTCCTGGTGCAGCTGGTGGGAGTCCGTGTGTTCCGGAGGGGGTGTCGACGTCGCCCTCTGGGTATGCGATGCGTCGAGCCGGGGTGACATGGTGTCCTCCATGGTTCTCGGCATGAGGCTGCCGAAGCCGGTGCGTGTGCACGTGCGGTGTGCGGCGCCTCCAATGCCGGCCGTGTCGGGTACGTGTATCTAGCCCTACCCGGTTTCCCGAGCCCGCCGCAAGTGCGTTCCATTCCCATATGTCCGGATATGGGCGTTAGTTCAGGTGTCGGAGAGTGTGAGGAAGGCGTAGTGTTCGAGGACGTCAGCGGGCGCGAGTGGGCGCCGGCGAACAGCCACGACCTCGGGAGAGAGACGGCATGGACCGCGGGACGGTCGGCAGCGCACAGTCTGGCCGGCTACTGGTCGAGGTACGGCGGGAGGGTTCCAGCGCCGTCGTGACTCCGGCGGGTGAGCTGGATCACCACACCGCCGATCTGTTGCGTGAACCACTTGAGGACTGCCTCGCGAAGGGTCTCGCGCGGCTGGTCGTCGACTGCGCGCGGCTGGAGTTCTGTGACTCCACCGGCCTCAATGTGCTGCTCGGTGCCCGCCTGAAGGCGGAGGCCGCCGGCGGCGGGGTGCACCTGGCCGGAATGCAGCCGGTTGTCGCACGGGTGTTCGAGATCACGGGCGCGGACGCGGTGTTCACCGTGCACGAATCGCTCGCCGACGCCCTGGCCGACGAACCTCCCGAGTCCTCCTAGCCTTCCCGGTCCTCCTGGCCGAGTCTTCCGGGTCGGCCGGGCGGGCTGTCGAGCGCGCCGCGTTCGGGGGGTGTTCTGTCGGTTCCGCCGGGCAGGAGACATCCTGAATATGCGCACAAGGACGCGCGTAATGAACTGTGTGCAATGACGACCGTGTACGTGAACTGGTGAATCGGTGAGGTGAAGCGCTGATGAGCACCACCCGGCCCGACTCGCCGGGCTCTGCGGAGTCCCCGGAGTCCCCCGAGCCCAGCGGCGCTTCCGGGGGTCGGCAGACCCGCAGCCTGAGTTTCGACGGTGAGAGCGGTGTCGTTCCGCTCGCCCGGGACTTCGCCCGGCAGGCGCTGTACGCGTGGGGCTGGCTGCCCGCCGCGACCGCCGACCGGCGCGCCGCCGCCGAGGACGTACTGCTCGTCGTCTCCGAACTCGTCACCAACGCCTGCCTGCACGCCGAGGGCCCGGACGAGATGTGGATCACCTGCGACAACAAGGTGATCCGCGTCGAGGTCGCCGACCGGGGCACGGGCCAGCCCGCCCCGCGCACCCCGCACAGAGCAGGCCGCCCGGGCGGCCACGGCATGTTCATCGTGCAGCGCCTGTGCCTGGACTGGGGAGTCGTACGGACCCCCGGTGTCGCGGGCAAGAAGGTGTGGGCGGAGCTGGGCGCTCCGGCGTAGTTCCCGCCGATGTGGCGGCAAAGCACCGCCGGGATCCGGTCGATTTTCCGCCGATCCGGTGTGCGTTGTGTCTTCCTTCTCTCAGTCCCCCGGCGTACCTTGACGGCCGATCCGCGATCTGATGTGCCGTCAGAAATGCTGACAGGACCGCCAGGAATGGGGGACGACGATGTCGTACCACCGGACATGCCGCAGCACGCACCCGAAACGAAGCGCCGCGCTCGCGTCCGTCGCGGCCCTGGCGGGATCGGCGGTGCTGCTGGCCGCCCCCGCCGCCCGCGCCGAGGTCGTGGACGTCAACTACCAGTGCAAGACGCCGATCGGCGACAAGAGCGCCCTCTCGCCCATCGACATCAAGGCGGTGGAGAGCGACGGCGGCTACAAGGTCACGATGTCCTGGCAGAAGGGCGTCTCGTCCAGCCCGGTGGAACTGGGCAAGGGCGCGATGAACCCGAGCGCCACGATCAAGCTGGGCGGCGCGGACAGCGGCACGCTGAACGTCAGCGGCCCCGCGAACGCCGAGGCGGTACCCGCCAACACCCCCATAAAGATCAGTGACTTGAGCGGCACGTACAAACCGTCGAAGAACGGCAAGGTCACCTTCACGGCCGGCGTCCTCACCATCAAGGCCCTCGGTACGACCACCACGTGCACGCCCACCAACAATCCGGGCCCGTCCCTGACGCTCGACGTCACGGGCGCCTCGGACGGCGGCAATACGGGCGGCAGCACCGGCGGTACGAGCAGCAGCGGCGGCTCGGACGGCGGCGCCGAACTCCCGCAGACCGGCCCCGAGGACTCGATGATCGCGCTGGGCACCCTCGGCGGCACGGTCCTGCTCATGGGCGCGGCGGGCGCGCTGTGGCTGACGCGCAGGAACCAGACCGCACGGGACGAGCGGGCAGTACGCCGCTGAGGCACGGCCAGTCGACCACGGGAGCCGCCGATGCGTGCCGTCCTCTGTCTCTCCTTCTGCCTCGTCGTCCCGCTGCTGTGGGCCACGTCGTCGACAGCGGCGGCCGACGAGGGGCAGGACGGCTGGTCCGCCGCGCCCCTGGGCACCGACCGGCCCTACTTCTACGCCGAGGGCACCCCCGGGACGGTCCTCCAGGACACGCTCTCCGTCCGCAACCCGACGGACCGCATCCTCAACGTACGGCTGTCCGGCGGCAGTTGGCTCACCCTCGCCGCCCCCGAGGTCGACGTCCCCGCCCGCACCCGCGCCGACGTGCCCTTCACGGTACGCATCCCCGACGGCACGCCTCCCGGCGACCGCACCGCCACGATCACCGCCCGCGCCTCGGGCCGGACCGCGACGGTACGGGTCCGACTCCGGGTCGGGGGACCCCGGTTGCCCGCGCTGACCGTCGAGCACGTGCGGGTACGCGGTGACCGCATCGCGTACGAGCTGGTCAACCGCGGCACCACCGACGTGACCCCGACGCTCACCGTCCGCGCGGACGGTGTCCTCGGCACCCTCCTCGACCGGCCCGCACGCACTCTCCCCGTACGCCTGCCCCCGGGCGAGCGCGTCGCCCTGACCGAACCCTGGTCCGGGCAGCCCGAGTTCGACGTGGTCGACGTGCACCTGACGGTCACGGCGGCGGACGGGACGGTACGCGCCGAGGCGGGCACGTCGGCACGGTTCGTGCCGTGGGGCGGGGTGGCCGGGGGCGTGGGGGCGCTGGTGGCGGGGGTCGCGCTGCTGGCCGTACGACGGCACGGGCGCCGTAGGGGCAGTGACGAACAGCCGTGCGCACGTGAGGAGTTGGCAGAGGAGCTGACGGGGGCGATGAAGTGAAGCGGCGGATTCCCGCACTGGTCACGGCGGCGCTGGCGCTCGCCTTCCTCTTCCCCGTCTCGCTGCTGCCCACGACCGCCGCCGCGGCCGACGGGCCGACCGTCAAGGTCTCCAAGTCGCAGGCGGGGACCGGGGGTTCGGTCATCGTGACCGGGACCGGCTGGCCGCGGAAGGCGCTGCTGATGATGCTGATCTGCGGCCGGTCCAGCCCGTCCCGGGGAGTGATCGGCGGCACCAACTCCTGTGCCAACGCGGACGGAAGAGCCGTCACCACGGACACGCAGGGTGCCTTCAGCCAGAGCCTGCCGGTGGTGGAACCGCCGGTGCCGTGCCCGTGCGTGGTGCATGTGGCGACGGTGACCGGGTCGTCCGACACGGCGGCCGACGCGGTGTTCCAGGTGGCGGGCCACCCGGTCGAGCCGCTGCCCGAATCGGACGGCACCGGACGTCTCTCGGTCCTCACGGACCCCCGGCTCGACGGTTCGAGCGGGCTGCTGACCTGGTTCGGGGCGCCACCCACCCGCACCCTCGTCCTCACCGTCGGCAACCTCGGGACGGCGGCCGTCAAGGACCCGGTCTTCCAAGTCGGCACCTCCCACGGGGTGTTCGCCCCGCAGTGGGACGAGCAGCAGTGGCAGGGCACGATCCAGCCGGGCGGGAAGGCACGCGTCGAGCTGCCGGTCTCCCTGGCGAGCGGGGCGCACGGCGACTACTCGGTCTCGCTGAAGTACGACGGCAAGGTCCTCGCCGAACAGCCCTGGGGCGTGGGCCGGCCATGGGGCGTGACCCTGTTCTGGGTCCTGGCCGGAGTCGTCGTACCGGCGGCGCTCTTCCGTATCGGGATGGCGGTGGTGGACCGGGTACGGCCACACGGGCCGGGCGGACAGCACGCGGTACGGCGTGACCGGGGGCCGCGAAGGCTTCGGCTGCCCGAACTGACCCTGCGCATGCCGAAGGTGGGCGAGCGGGACGGCAACTCCCCACCCGTGGGCGCTTCTTCGACCTTGCCGTGGTTTACCCCGGACGCGGACCCCGGCGCGGTCCCGGACCCACGCACGGACACGGAGGCGGACGCGGACACGGACGCGGATAGGCACCTGAACCTCGACGGCCTCGACCCGGGCACGGACGCGGGCGCTCCGACGACGAACGCGATGAACACGACGAACTCGAAGGGGAACACGTGAGAACGCAACGGAGACGGAGCGCGAGTGCGGCAGGGGCCCTGTTGCTGATCGGCGGAGCGGGCGGTGTCCTGCTGGGCATGGCCGCGGCTGGGCCCGCCCAGGCGGCCGAGGTGTCGTACGCGACCAAGTGCGTGCCGCCGGCGGCCTCAGGACTGGACCCCGTCAACGGCACGACCAAGGTGGAGATCACCGCGCCCGCGACGGCCAAGGTGGGCGACGAGGTGGACGTGGTCTGGAAGTTCACCCAGGCCGCGTCCAAGAACCCCGACCTGATCGACCTGCCCGCCAACTCGGTCCAGCCGAGCGGGGTGTTGAAGGCTGGCGGTGCGCAGAGCGCCGACATCGCGATGGTGGGGCCGCGCGAGAACCCGGCGATCCCCAAGGGCGGGGCGATGGTCCTGTCCGACATGAAGGGCAAGGTGAAACTGACGACGGCCGGAGACGTCACGCTGACGCCGGACGCCTACACGATCAACGCCTTCGGGACGGACACGAAGTGTGCGCCGACGGAGACGGTCCAGCCGTCGGTGACGATCAAGGTGACGTCGGGGGGCGGCAGTTCACCGTCACCGAGCCCGACTCCGACCACATCGACATCACCGTCGCCCTCACCCACGCCGACCGACTCCGCGTCACCGAGCCCGAGTTCGACCCCGACGGATGAGGAGAGCGAGTCGCCGAGCCCCACGGACGGCGGCCAGACGGACTTCACCGGGAAACTCGTGCAGGTCCCGTACAAGTGCGTGACGCCCATCGGTGACAAGGAAGTGACCTCCCCCATCCAGATCAACGCCAAGAAGAACGGCGGGAGTTACGACATCACGGTCCAGTTCAAGGGCTCGGTGATGGACAGTCCGGCGGACCTCCCGGCGGACTCGGTGAAGCCGTCCATGGAGGTCGTCCTGGGCGGGTCCGACACGGGCACGGTCCATGTCGAGGGCCCGGCCAACACGGAGCCGATCAAGACCGGCGACGCGATGACGATCTCGGACATGACGGGCACCTACAAGCCGGGTGCGACCGGTGAATCGACCCTGGCACCAGGCGTGTTGACGGTGAACGCCCTCGGCACGACGACCACCTGCACCCCGACCACGACGATGGTCTCCCTGACCCTGGACACGGAGGAACAGGCCAGCGGAGCATCCGGCGGTTCCTCGACGTCGGGCGGCACGACGTCCGGCTCCGGCGGTACGTCGACCAGCGGCGGCCTCGCGAACACGGGCGCCGAGAACAACGGCGCCCTGAAGGCGCTCGGCCTGGTCGCCGGTACGGCGGTACTGCTGGGCGTGGCGGTGTTCACGTTCATGCCGGGGCGCCGGCGCCTGCGCTGACCGGCGGAAACGTCAGGACCCCGCTCCGGAGCACATCACCGGGCGGGGTCCGGTACTCTCGGCCGCCGCTCACCTGGGGAGGGCGGGGCAGACAGGGCGCGAGGTCATGGTGAGCACTCCTGACCGTGCCGGCCGTGCTCGCTCAACTCCCTTTCACAGTCACCGGCTTCACCGGTACGCCCGGCCTCCCGTGCCGCGTCCCGCTGAGCGGCCAGCGCCTCGCACACATCGCAGGGCGCCACCTCCGCCCCGCCGGGCACTGTCGTCACGACGACCACCTGGCGAGCGCTGCCTCCAGCGAACGCAGGACCTCGCGGGTGGGCGCGGCCCAGGCGCCGGGCGCGGGAACGGACGTGGGGACGGGGGTGACGCGGTGGGCGGCAGTGGCAGGAACGCGGCGGGGGAGCAGGGGGAGGGTGGTCGTCGTCATGCGGGTTCACTCCTCGGGTGGGCGGTACCAGCGAATGCCTGGGCCACGAGCATGACGCCTGAACCGGGCGAAAACGTCGCGGACAGGGCCGGGTTGACACGTTCGGCGGGGGGCGCATTTCTGGACGCCCCGCCCGCCGACCGACGTACGGCCGGAACGGCAGGAGCCGCCGCGCCCGTCCGGACACGGCGGCCTCAGTCACGTACAGCCAACCGGTACAACCAACCGACGAACACCGCCAGTTGACCCTTAGCCAACGCTGCCCATCAGCTGCTAGTTGACGCTGCCCATGAGCTGCTTGACCTTGCCGCGGTACGACCACACCGCTGCGCCCGCGACCACCGCGAGCACGGCCTCCAGGGCCACCACGCCCATGCGGTCGAGGTTGACGCCCGCGACCGAGAGCAGGCCGGTCGTAGCGTCGCCCGCGGTGACCGCCAGGAACCAGACGCCCATCATCTGGGAGGCGTACTTCGCCGGGGCCATCTTGGTCGTGACCGACAGGCCGACCGGGGAGAGGGTCAGTTCGCCGACCGTCTGGACGAAGTAGATCGCCACGATCCACATCGCCGCCGCCTTGTGACCGTCCCCGGCGATCGACAGCGGGGCCAGGAAGAGGAAGAACGAGGCGCCGACCAGGACCAGGCCCGACGCGAACTTCACGATCGTGCTCGGCTCCTTGCCCATCCGGTTCAGCGCCAGCCAGAACCAGGCGAAGACCGGGGCCAGCGCCATGATCAGCACCGGGTTCACCGACTGGTACCAGGAGACCGGGAACTCCCAGCCGAAGACCGTGTTCTCGGCCTTGCCGTCGGCGAAGATCGACAGGGTCGTGGCGCCCTGGTCGTAGATCATCCAGAAGACGGCGGCGGCGACGAAGAACCAGATGTACGCCGACATCGACCGCTGCTCCGGCTCGCTCAGGTCCTTGTCGCGCTTGATGCGGGCCAGCACGACCACCGGGACGATCAGGCCGAGCAGGATCAGCGGGACCATGACCCAGTTCAGCGTGTAGTGGCCGGAGAAGCCGACGAACGCGTAGAACACGGCCGCGATGCCCGCCCAGACCGCCGCCTTGCGCAGCGTCGCGGACTTCTCCGCGGCGGACAGCGGGGTCGGGACGACGCTGGAACGCGCGTCCAGGTGCCGGCTGCCCAGCAGGAACTGGGCGAGACCGAGGGCCATGCCGAGCGCGGCGAGCGCGAAGCCGAGATGCCAGTTGACCTTCTCGCCGACCGTGCCGATCACCAGGGGCGCGGCGAACGCGCCCGCGTTGATGCCCATGTAGAAGACGGTGAAGCCGCCGTCGCGGCGCGGGTCGTCCGGGCCGTCGTACAGGTGGCCGACCATGGTGGAGATGTTGGCCTTCAGCAGACCCGAGCCGATCGCGACGAGCCCGAGGCCCGCGTAGAAGGTGCCCGCCGTCGGCAGGGCCAGCGTCAGATGGCCGAGCATGATGATGCCGCCGGCCACGGCGACGGTCTTGCGGGGGCCCCAGACCCGGTCGCCGAACCAGCCGCCCGGCAGGGCGAGCAGATAGACGAGCGAGACGTAGACGGAGCCGATCGCGGTCGCGGCCGTCGCACTGAGGTGCAGGCCGCTCGGGGCGATCAGGTACAGGGGGAGCAGCGCCCGCATGCCGTAGTAGGAGAACCTCTCCCACATCTCGGTCATGAAGAGCGTGGCCAGTCCGCGGGGGTGGCCGAAGAAGGACCGTTCGGAGACGGGGGAATCCTTCGTCAGGCTGGACGCCATGGGTCGTTCCTTGCTGTCGGGGCGCACGAAAAAAGACCTTCGGCAGAAAACTCGCCAAAGGTCCTCAGGTGCCGTTAAGAGCTCCAGTCACCATACGACAGTTCACTGTGGTAAATAAAAGGACTTGAGACACGGATCACAGGTGATGGGTGCGCAACAGCCGCTTATTCGAAGGTAAGAGACAGGATCTCATCGCAGAGGCACAGGTCCGGCAGTGGGGGTACGGCGTTCACCGGCCGCGTCGCGCGGGGCGCCCTCGTCGTAGCGTCCGAAGGTAAGAATCAAGAACGCCTGGTCACACCCCAGACGGCGTCCAGGGCGGTCTACCATCAGTTCATGACCCGTGTACTGCTCGCTGAGGACGACGCGTCCATCTCGGAGCCGCTGGCCCGCGCACTGCGCCGGGAAGGTTACGAGGTCGAGGTCCGCGAGGACGGCCCGACCGCGCTCGACGCCGGCGTCCAGGGCGGTATCGACCTGGTCGTTCTCGACCTGGGACTGCCCGGTATGGACGGCCTCGAAGTGGCCCGCCGGCTGCGTGCCGAGGGGCTGACCGTCCCGATCCTCATCCTGACCGCGCGCGCCGACGAGGTGGACACCGTCGTCGGCCTCGACGCGGGCGCCGACGACTACGTCACCAAGCCCTTCAGGCTCGCCGAACTGCTCGCCCGTGTCCGGGCCCTGCTCCGGCGCGGCGCCGCCGAGCCGCAGCAGCCGCCCGCCACGCACGGCGTGCGGATCGACGTCGAGTCGCACCGGGCGTGGATGGGTGAGGAGGAGCTCCAGCTCACGGCGAAGGAGTTCGACCTGCTGCGGGTGCTGGTGCGTGACGCTGGGCGGGTCGTGACCCGCGACCAGCTGATGCGTGAGGTGTGGGACACGACGTGGTGGTCGTCGACCAAGACGCTCGACATGCATATCTCCTGGCTGCGGAAGAAGCTGGGCGATGATGCGGCGAATCCTCGGTACATCGCGACGGTACGGGGTGTCGGTTTCCGTTTCGAGAAGAGTTAGCGGAGCTGGACGCGCGTAACGCAGTGGGGGTTGTGCTTGGCGCGCGGCTGGCGGCCGGTGGGGGCTGATCGCGCAGTTCCCCGCGCCCCTGGAGCGCCCCTGCGGGGCGCCCAGGGCGGTCTCGCAGCGCACCGCTCGTCGTCCGTCAGCCATCGCCCGGAGGGGCCGCCGTGCGTCGCCGTCTGATCCAATCCACCCTTGCTGTCGTGCTCGTCGTGATTGCCGTCTTCGGGGTGTCTCTTGTCATCGTCGAGACGCGGACGATCAGTGCCAGTGCTCAGGAACGGGTGGATTCCGAGGCTGTGCGGCTGGCCAGCATTGTGGACAGTCGGATTCTTGGGGACGAGCAGATCAACTCCAAGGTGCTCGGCGGTCTGGTCACGGGAGATCGGTACGCCGTCGTACGCATCCCGGGGCGTGCGGCGATCGAGGTCGGGGACAAGCCCGTAGGGGACGTCATCTCGGCCGAGGAGGACGGGGAGGAGGGTGAGACCGTCCGGGTAGAGGAACCCCGTTCCTCCGTGACCCGTGAGGTCGGTCGCACCCTGCTGATCATCGGCGCCGTTGCGCTGCTCGCCGTCATCGCCGCCGTCCTGCTCGCCGTACGGCAGGCGAACCGGCTGGCCTCGCCGCTCACCGACCTCGCCGAGACCGCCGAACGCCTCGGCTCGGGCGACCCGCGCCCCCGGCACAAGCGGTACGGCGTCCCGGAGCTGGACCGCGTCGCGGACGTCCTCGATGGCTCGGCGGAACGTATCGCCCGCATGCTCACGGCCGAACGCCGACTGGCAGCCGACGCCTCGCACCAGCTCCGTACGCCCCTCACCGCGCTCTCCATGCGCCTGGAGGAGATCACCCTCACCGACGACCCGGACACGGTGAAGGAGGAGGCCACGATCGCGCTCACGCAGGTCGAACGCCTCACGGACGTCGTCGAACGGCTCCTCACCAACGCCCGCGACCCGCGCACCGGCTCCGCCGTCTCCTTCGACCTCGACGAGGTCATCCAGCAGCAGCTCGCCGAGTGGCGCCCCGCCTACCGCAGCGCGGGCCGGGCCATAGTCAGCTCAGGCAAGCGGCATCTGCAGGCGGTGGGCACCCCGGGAGCGGTCGCCCAGGTACTGGCCGCCCTGATCGAGAACTCCCTCATGCACGGCGGCGGCACGGTCGCCCTGCGCACCCGTGTCATCGGCAACCAGGCCGTGATCGAGGTCACAGACGAGGGTGCCGGCGTCCCCGCCGACCTCGGCGCCCGTATCTTCGAGCGAGCCATCAGCGGCCGCAACTCCACAGGCATCGGCCTGGCAGTCGCCCGAGACCTGGCAGAGGCCGACGCAGGCCGCCTGGAACTCCTCCAGCAGCAGCCCCCGATCTTCGGCCTCTTCCTCTCCAGAACCCCCCTGAAAAAGCCACAGGGAGGCGAGGAGGAGCGCACGGTCCGCTAACAGGCAACGGCCAGAGGGCGCCCCCCTTAGGGGCGCGGGGAACTGCGCGACAAGCCACGATGGCGCCGCACGGACCGGACGGCTCACCCCACCCGCTGCTGTCTTTAGGGGCGCGAGGCTGTATCGATTTGCGGCTCCGCCGCGCGGGCGCGACAAGCCACGATGGCGCCGCACGGACCGGACCGCTCACCCCACCCGCTGCTGTCTTTAGGGGCGCGGGGCTGTATCGATTTGCGGCTCCGCCGCGTGGGCGCGACAAGCCACGATGGCGCTGCACGGACCGGACGGCTCACCCCACCCGCTGCTGTCTTTAGGGGCGCGAGGAACTGCGCGACAAGCCACAACGGCGCCGCACCGAACCGACCCGCTCAACCCACCCGCTGCCGCTGCTTCCGCCGCCCAGGAACCGCCCCACCCTCGGGGAGATCCTCCAAGATCGCCTCCGCACTGGCCACAGCCTCCCGCGCCGGCAGCGTACGGAACACCCACGTCCGGTACGACCAGAACCGGAACAGGGTCGCGACCCCGATCCCCACGAACTTGAAGACGTTGCTCTGCAGCGGGCTGTCCAGCCCGAAGCCGTACGTCGCCGCGTACAGCACACCGTTCTCGATGACGAGCCCCACCGCGCTGAACAGCAGGAACAGCGTCAGTTCCTTCGTACGCCCGCTCTTGTCGCGGTCCCGGTACGTGAAATACCGGAAGCCGATGTAGTTCGTGCAGATAGCCACCACCGTCGCGACCACACTCGCGCGGACCACCTGGAGGTCGGTCGTGTGGCGGACCAGGTTGAACACGAGCAGGTTGACGAGAAGCCCCGCCGTGCCCACCGCCCCGAACTTCGCGACCTCGGCCGCGAACTGGTCGAAGCGGCGTCGTACGGCGCCCGGGGACGTCGTACGACGCCCCTCGGAACCACGTTTGGAACCACGTTCCATGGTCTGTCGGCCCCCGTCTGTGGGATCGCCCTGTGGGATTTCGTCAACTCAGCCATGCTAACCACCCCCTCTGGGGCTCGCCTGTGTGTACGGGGTCACAGGCGTGTAATCAGGCCGCGACGGCCGGGCCGATACTCTTGGAGGGTGACGTTCCCGGTAGTCGGCATGGTCGGCGGGGGGCAGCTCGCTCGTATGACACACGAGGCGGGCATCCCGCTCGGCATCAAGTTCAAGCTCCTCAGTGACACCCCGCAGGACTCCGCTGCGCAGGTCGTCGGCGATGTCGTCATCGGCGACTACCGCGACCTGGAGACGCTGCGCGCGTTCGCACAAGGGTGCGATGTGATCACTTTCGATCACGAGCACGTCCCGACCGAGCATCTTCGGGCCCTGGAGGCGGACGGCATCCCCGTCCGCCCCGGCCCGGACGCGCTCGTGCACGCCCAGGACAAGGGCGTGATGCGGGCGAAGCTCGTCGAGATCGGGGTGCCGTGCCCACGGCACCGGATCGTGGCGGACCCCGCCGACGTCGCCGCCTTCGCGGCCGAGGGGGACGGCTTCCCGGTCGTCCTCAAGACGGTCCGCGGCGGGTACGACGGCAAGGGCGTGTGGGTCGTCCGGTCCGAGGCGGACGCGGCCGACCCCTTCCGGGCCGGCGTCCCGGTCCTGGCCGAGGAGAAGGTCGACTTCGTACGGGAACTCGCGGCGAACGTCGTCCGCTCCCCGCACGGCCAGGCGGTCGCGTACCCGGTCGTCGAGTCGCAGCAGGTCGACGGCGTGTGCGACACGGTCATCGCCCCGGCGCCCGGCATCGCGGAGGAGCTGGCGCTCCAGGCCGGGGAACTGGCCCTGCGCATCGCCAAGGAACTCGGCGTGGTCGGCCATCTCGCCGTGGAGCTGTTCGAGACCCAGGACGGCCGCATCCTCGTCAATGAACTGGCCATGCGCCCCCACAACTCGGGCCACTGGACCCAGGACGGCGCGATCACCAGCCAGTTCGCCAACCACGTCCGGGCCGTCCTCGACCTCCCGCTCGGCGACCCGCGCCCCCGCGCCAAGTGGACGGTCATGGCGAACGTCCTCGGCGGCGACTACCCCGACATGTACTCCGCGTACCTGCACTGCATGGCCCGCGACCCCCAGCTGAAGATCCACATGTACGGCAAGGACGTGAAGCCCGGCCGCAAGGTGGGCCACGTCAACACCTACGGCGACGACCTGGACGACGTGCTGGAGCGCGCCCGTCACGCAGCCGGCTACCTGAGAGGCACGATCACCGAATGAGCCCCGTTGCAGAACCCGGTGCGGGACCCCTCGTGGGCATCGTCATGGGGTCGGATTCCGACTGGCCCGTCATGGAGGCCGCCGCCCAGGCCCTGGACGAGTTCGAGATCGCGTACGAGGTCGATGTCCTCTCCGCGCACCGCATGCCGCACGAGATGATCGCGTACGGCGAGCAGGCCGCCGAGCGAGGCCTCAAGGCGATCATCGCCGGGGCGGGCGGAGCGGCCCACCTGCCCGGCATGCTGGCGTCGGTGACCCCGCTCCCGGTGATCGGCGTACCGGTCCCCCTCAAGTACCTCGACGGCATGGACTCGCTGCTGTCGATCGTGCAGATGCCGGCCGGGGTGCCGGTCGCCACGGTCTCGGTCGGCGGCGCGCGCAACGCGGGCCTGCTCGCGGCCCGCATCCTCGCCTCGCACGACGAGGAACTCCTCGGCCGGATGCGGGAGTTCCAGCAGGAGCTGAACGACCAGGCCACCGAGAAGGGCAAGCGGCTGCGCGCCAAGGTCGAGAGCGGCGCGGGCAACGGCTTCGGCTTCGGGCAGTGACGCCTGTGACCTCCCTGGACGAAGCCCGGGAACTGCTCCGGGAGTTCCCGGTCGTCGACGGCCACAACGACCTCCCGTGGGCGCTGCGCGAACAGGTCCGCTACGACCTCGACGCCCGCGACATCGCCACCGCCCAGAACGCCCACTTGCACACCGACATCCCGCGCCTGCGCGAGGGCGGGGTCGGCGCGCAGTACTGGTCGGTGTACGTCCGCTCGGACCTGCCGGACCCGGTGCCCGCGACCCTCGAACAGATCGACTGCGTACGTCAGTTGATCGCGCGGTACGGGAACGAGCTGCGGCCCGCCCTCACGGCCGCCGACATGGAGACGGGGCGGCGTGAGGGCCGTATCGCCTCCCTCATGGGCGCGGAGGGCGGCCACTCGATCGCCAACTCCCTCGGCACCCTGCGGGGGTTGTACGAGCTGGGCGTGCGCTATCTGACCCTCACCCACAACGACAACGTGGCGTGGGCGGACTCGGCGACCGACGAGCCGGGCGTCGGCGGTCTGTCGGAGTTCGGCCGCGAGGTGGTCCGGGAGATGAACCGCCTCGGCATGCTCGTCGACCTCTCCCACGTGGCGGCGACGACGATGCGGCACGCGCTGGACACGTCCGTCGCGCCGGTGATCTTCTCCCACTCCTCCTCGCGCGCGGTGTGCGACCACCCGCGCAACATCCCGGACGACGTACTGGAACGCCTGCCCGTCAACGGCGGAATGGCCATGGTGACCTTCGTACCGAAGTTCGTCCTCCAGGCCGCCGTCGACTGGACGGCCGCCGCGGACGACAACATGCGCGCCCACGGCTTCCACCACCTCGCCACGACCCCCGAGGCGATGAAGATCCACCGGGCCTTCGAGGAGCGGAACCCCCGCCCGGTCGCGACGGTCTCGACGGTCGCCGACCACCTGGACCACATGCGCGAGGTGGCCGGAATCGACCATCTGGGCATCGGCGGCGACTACGACGGCACGGCGTTCACCCCCGACGGGCTGAACGATGTCTCCGGCTACCCGAACCTCGTCGCCGAACTCCTCGACCGGCACTGGTCGAAGAGCGATCTTGCCAAGCTGACCTGGGGGAACGCGGTGCGGGTGCTGGGGGCCGCGGAGGACGTGGCACGGGAGGTGCGGGAGAGGCGGGGGCCGTCCAACGCCACGCTGGGAGAGCTGGACGGCTGAGGGGTGCTCCGACCCCTCAGAACGCGCCAGAGAGACGACTGTCTGTTGAACCGTGGCCACAACGGGTAAGAACCGTAGGCGCGTTCAGCGTTTCTCGGAGCGGGGCGAGAGTTGGAGGGGGCGGTGTTGGCCGGGGATCGGGGTGCCGTCGTCTGGCGGAAGAGCAGCTACAGCAAGGACAGTGACGACGCTTGCTGCGAGATCGCGGTGCTCCCCGGGGCGGTCCGGGTGCGCGATTCCAAACAGCCGGACACCGCGTCGGTGAGCTTCACCGCGGATGCCTGGCATGCGGCGATAGCGTTGTTCCTCATACCGGACATCGCCGACAGGGACCACATGTGACATACGGCTGAAGCGGACCGAGCACAGGATGTGAGATGAGCGGCGAACGCCGAGAGCAGACGGTGACCAGGTACCCCGGGCTGGCCGGATACTGCATGGTGACCGGTGTGCTGGCCACGGCCGCCGGGGCGGGTGTCTCCCTGTTGGGCGGAAGTCCGTGGGTGCGGCTCGTGATGTGGCTGGCGGTGCTGGTCGCGGTGTCCGCGGCCGCCGGCTGGTGGTGGGTGCGCTCACCGGCTATGGCCCGCCACTGGACGGTCGATCTTCTGGTCCGTCCGACAGCGAGGAACGGCGTATCTTCTCGAAGGCCATGACGAACGCCCAGGTCGTGAGCGGTCCGACGCCGAAGGCGACGACCAGGCAGATCCAGGGCGGTACGCCCATCCCGATCCCGACGAAGGCCACCAGAGGCAGCGTGGCCGAGGAGAACACGATCAGGACGCAGAGGGTGCGCAGGAGTCTGATCGTGTCGTCGACATCGGCCCGGCCTCGCGGGGGGTCGGGCGGCCGGGCGGGCGCGGCCGGTCCGAGGAAGACGTTGTAACCGGGCCCGGGGCGCCGAGAGCGGCCGGGATCCAGCTCCGGTCCCCTGCTCTCGTCGTCGCTGTTCATAGCGTCCCCCGGGCCTTGATGCACGCCGACTGGATGTCAGGTGCGGTGGAAGTTCTCGATGAGGTCGTCGAACATGGCGATCGTGTCCTCCTCGTTGAGCGCCTTGTTCTCCAGATCCTCGAAGCATTCCTGGAAGCGGGCCACCAGCTTGCGGTCGTCGCGGTTGGTGACCGTGCCGCGGGGTCCGGCGAGGTACAGGACGTCCTCGTCGTCGCGGAAGCCCAGGAGGGTGAAGCTGGTGTCCACGCTGTCGTGCGCGCCGGCCGAGAAGGGCAGGACACGCAAGGTGGCGCGCTGCTCGGTGACGAGCGACTTGAGGAAGGTCAGTTGGCGCCGCATGGCCGCCGGGCCGCCGATCTGACGGCGTAGGGCGGCCTCGTCCAGGATCATCTCGACACGGGGACCGCCCTCCTGGAGGATCCGCTCCTGTCGGGCCAGCCGCAGGTCGGTGAGCTGCCCGGCCTTGGCCACGGGCTCACCGACCTCGAAGATGGCGGAGATGTAGTCCGAGATCTGCAGCTGGCCCGGAATGAGACTCGGGTGGTAGCCCCGGATGGTGTTCGCCGCGCTCTCATAGCCCAGGTACTGGTTGAACGGCTGGCTGATGACGTCGCTGTACTCGGACCACCACGACTGTCCCTTGCTGCCCCGGGCCGCCTCCTCCAGGTCCGCGACGACCTCGGGGTCCTCCACGCCGTACTCGAGGAGCATCGCGCGCAGGTCCGTGACGGACAGACTGACCGTGCCCGCCTCGATGCGGATCAGCTTGGACAGCGACCACTCCAGCGCGTCGGCCGCGTCACGCTGCGTCAGGCCGCGACTGTCGCGGGCTGATTTCAGCGCCAGTCGCAGCTTGCGGCGATTGAGACTCGGGTCCACGGCCGTGGGCATTGATGCTCCTCAGGATCTTGACAGCGGCGGTCGGGCACTGGTCGTGCCGAAACTTTGCCATCGTAGTAGGTCGACTCGCGTCACATCCATTCGCCCCTACTCCAATAGGAGTACGCCATCCAGAAGTACTCCATGTCGCCGCTGTCTGTATGGGCCTACCCGAACGACACATGTCTAATCGACGGAGGGCTGTTGGAGCATGGCGAAGTTGCGTAGCTCACATGCACATGGGGGTCGTGCGCGGCGGGTGAGGCGAGGGGGACGTGTGTGACGTACCCCCGAACGCCCCACCCACCAGGAAGCCCCCTCCCCGCCGTGCGACGGTGACCGTATTGCGATCACGAGGTAGATCACGACGTACGGAGCCCGTCATGGCCGACCTGCAGGACGAACTGCACACCACAGCCGAGGTCGGGGACCTCGACCCGCGTCTTCCCTTGCCGGAGCCCGACGACGACGGAGCGGCGGAGGTCGACTTCTCGCTCGTCTCCGACCCGGACGCCGACCCGCTCGACCGAGCCCACGCGATCCTCGCCGCGCACCCCGTCGCCGACGGCTACAGCGGACTGCCCTGGGCGCTGCGGCACCTGCCCTGGTACGACCTGGAGTTGGGGGAGAGCACTGTGGACACCGATGTGCCCCGGATGCGACGAGGCCATGTGGGCGCGCTGTTCTGGGCGCTGCACCTGCCGGAGGGGCTCGCCGGTGACCGGGCCGTCGGGGCCACGCTGGAGCAGCTGGACCTCGTGAAGACGGTGGCCCGGAGTCATCCCGAGGGGCTGCGGCTCGCGGGGACCGCCGGGCAGGTCACCGACGCCCGCAACTGCGGACGGGTCGCTGTCGTGCTCGGGCCCGCCTCGGCCGCCGCCCTCGACGACTCGCTCGGCATCCTGCGCGTCCTGCACTCTCTGGGCCTGCGCGTGCTCACCCTCGCCGGCACGTCCTGGGCCAGCGAGGCCGGGCTCACCCGGTTCGGCGAGGAGGTGGTCCGCGAGATGAACCGGCTCGGCGTGCTGGCCGACCTCTCGGGCGCCTCCGCGGCCACCATCCACCGCGCCGTCGGGATCTCCAAGGCCCCGGCCCTGTGCACCCGCTCCGCCGCCCGCGCCCTGCGCCCCCACCCCGCCAACCTGCCCGACGAGACGCTCGCCGAGCTGGGCGCGGCCGGGGGCCTGTGCCTGGTGCCGCTGACGGCCGAGCAGACCGGACCGTCCGTCCGTGACGTGGCCGACCATCTCGACCACGTCCGTGCGGTCGCGGGCCCGGAGAGCGTCGGCCTGTCCGGCACGTACGACTCCGGCAGCGCCCACCCCCAGGAACTCGGCGACGCCTCCTGCTACCCGAACCTGATCGCCGAACTCCTGCGCCGAGGCTGGACCGAACCCGACCTGGCCCTCCTCACCTGGGGAAACGTCCAACGCGTCCTGCGCAACGCCGACTTCACGGCCAAGGCGGCACAGCAGCGCCGCGAACCGTCGACGGCACGGATCGCGGCACTGGACGGCTGACCCGCCCCGAGCCCTACGGGCTCACCCGAGTCCTACGGGCTCAGGGGCGCTCGATCCGGCAGAGGCAGAACGGATGCCCTGCCGGATCGGCGTACACCCTGAAATCCCGCTGCCCGTCCTGGTCGTCCAGGTCCAGCGGGCGGGCCCCCAGTGCCAGGACCACCTCCTGCGCCGCGTCCAGCTCCGCCCGGGTGGACCCGGCGTCCAGGTCGAGATGGAACTGCTGGGAGCCGTGGTCGGCCCGCGGCCACTCGGGCGGGGAGTACCCGGGCGCCCGCTGGAAGGCCAGCCGTGGCCCGCCCGGGACGTACAGCACGACCCACTCGGGGTCCTCGTCCGCGGGCGTACCGCCGACGACACCCGCGTAGAAGCGGGCCAGCGCCCGCGGGTCCGGGCAGTCGACGACGACGGTACGGAAACGGGTCACGGGTGCTACGGGATCATCCTGGGCCATCCGGGATCAGCCCGCGCAGAGACAGAACGGGTGCCCCGCCGGGTCCGCGTAGACACGGAAGGAGCGGGCCCGGTCCTCCGTCTCCAGCGGCTTCGCGCCCAGCGCGAGTACCTCCCGCTCGGCCGTGTCCAGGTCGGCCACGGTCACGTCCAGATGGAACTGCTGCGAGGCGTCCGGCGACGGCCACTTCGGCGGTACGTGGCCGGGGGCGGCCTGGAAGGCCAGTGTCGGCCCGTCCGGGAGCCGCAGGTCGATCCAGTCCTCCTCGACCTCGGGCGTGCCGCCCAACAGCGCTGCGTAGAAGGCGGCGAGGGCGCCGGGGTCGGGACAGTCCAGGACGACGGATTCGAGCTTGGCGATGGGCATGGCTTCCTCCGTTGATTGCCTTGCTTCTCAGTTTCCCTGTTACCTGTTGATGCGGTTCATACGGTAACGGTTACCGTATGCCCGTGCCTAGGAGGTAACGTCACCTGTGTGAGTGAGAACGCGTCAGCGCCCGGGGGACTGGCCCTCGTGGAGGCCCTGGTCAACACCAGGAGCCTGGACTCGGACCGGGACGCGCTGAACACCGCCGAGGGGCGGGCCGCGTTTGGCATCCAGGGGATCGGCGAGCGGGAACTGGCGGCCGTGAAGGAGCTGCGGGAGTCCCTGCGGGCCGTCTGCCTCGCACACGCCGGACATCCACCGCACGACGACGCCGTCACGCCCCTGGGCCGACTGCTCTCCAGGGCGCCGCTGTTGGTCACCGTCGACGACCAGGACGGCTCGGCCCGGCTCACCGCCGCCGACGAGGGGCCACTGCTCTCCCGGGTGGCGGCGGCCGTCGCGGAGGCGCTCACCGACGGCACCTGGCTGCGCCTCAAGGCGTGCGAACTGCCCGACTGCCACTGGGCGTACTACGACCGCAGCCCCGCAGGGAAGCGCCGCTGGTGCTCCATGTCGGTGTGCGGGGCCCGCGCGAAGATGCGCCGGTACCGCGCGAAGTAGGCTTCTGCGTACGGGAGTTGGATCACGCGTCGACGGAACGGAGCCCCCTGCCATGCCGAACCCCGGTCCCCGCGATGTCCTCGCCCGCTACCAGCAGGCGATGCTCGACTGGTCCGCGGACGACCTGGCCGACCTGTACGCGGTCGACGCCGTCCACGAGTTCCCGTTCCTCTTCCCCGGCATGCCCGAGCGCTACCAGGGCCGCGAAGAGGTCCGCGCCGGATACCGGGCGGCCTGGGGCGCGAGCCCGGCGCGGCCGGAGGAGATCCGTGACGTCGTCGTCCACGACAGCACGGACCCCGAGGTGATCACCGTCGAGCAGGTCGTCACCGGGACCGTGACCACGACCGGCCGCCCCTTCAGCTTCCCCGGCCTGCTGGTGATCCGGGTCCGCGACGGCCTGATCGTGCACGTCCGCGACTACATGGACGGACTCCGCGTCGCACACACGATGGGCCGCCTGCCGGCCGTGGTCGCCGCCCTCGGCGACGACTCCCGCCGCTGAGCGCTTCGGCAGCGCCCCGAAGGGGTGCGGGGCCGTGCGGACATGCGGCTCCGCCGCGTGGGCGCGACCAGCCACGACGGCGCAGCAGCTGAACGACGGCCCATCACGGCACAGCCGGCGGAGCGCTCATGCCTCGCTCTCCGCCCCGCCGCCCTTCCCCCGCGGCGCGGCGGCCCGCGACCCCACCAGCAGCAGGCACAGTACGGCGATCCCGGCGACGATCCCCGTCAGGAGCAGCAACGGGTCCAGCGGCCGTACCGAGGCGACGGTGGCCGTGGAGGTGGCGGGCTGGGCCTGAGGAGCCGTCCCGGCGGGCGCCGAGGAGGCGGGGGACGGGGAGGTGACCGGGCTGGGCGTCGTTCGGCCGGAGGCGGCTGGTGCCGAGGCCGCCGAGGTCGGGCGCGTCTGTGTTCTGCCGCTCGATGCCGTCGACTGGCTCGTACCGGTCCCGTGATGCGCCGTACCCGTGCCCGAGCCTGTGCCGGATCCCGAGCCCGAGCCCGAGGTGGGTTCCGTGTGGGTGTGGGAGTGCGTCGGGGCCGCCGAGGTCGCGGGGGCCGGCGCCTGGACCGCGATTCCGGCCGTCATGTTCGGATGCACGGTGCAGTAGTAGGCGTACGAACCGGCCGTCGTGAAGGTGAAGCTCCAGCTCTCGCCCTTGTTCAGCATGGGGGAGTGGATCTGGACCGGGCCCGAGGTGGTCTTCACGTCGTGCGGGGCCGTGTCCTGGTTGGTCCAGGTCACCGTGGAACCGGCGGGGACGGTCAGGTTCGCGGGGGCGAAGGCGTACCCCTGCATGGTGACCCGGTAGGTGGCCGCCGAGGCCTGCCCGGGCAGGGCCAGCAGCAGGGTGAGGAGGGCCAGTACGGGGACCAGGGCCGCCCGGCGTACGGTCCTGCCCGCCGTCCTCACGCGAACTCCGCGGCGACCAGCAGCCGCAGCCGGGTCGCCGGGCGCGGCAGCCGGCCCGGACGGAACCCGGTCGCGCGGCGCAGGAGGCGGTACGGCAGCCGGGCCGTGCCCACGACGAGCAGGCGGTCGTCGGCGCGCTCGACGACGCGGAAGCGCAGCAGGGCGGGGAAGCGGACGCCGCGCAGATTCAGGTCACCGGTGACCTGCAACTTCCCTCCGCCGTCGAGGAGTTCGACGGTGTCGGAGATGAGGGTCGTGAGGGCGACGTGGGTGGCGGGTGTGCCGTCTGCCTGGTCGAGACCTGCGAACTCGAAGCGGAGGGAGGGGAGTTCTTCGGGCTCGTCGAGAGGGTCGGGCACGGTCAGGGAGGCGTCGGTGAGGGTGACGCGTCGGCGGCGGGTGGGCAACGGGCCGTACCAGGTGGTGAGTTCGACGAGCGAGCGGTCGGGGGCCACGGCGTACCGGCCGGGAAGCGGCAGTACGGAGGCGGTGGCGGTGGGCAGGGTGACGGTTGTCATCCCGGGTCTCCTTGGAAAGCGGTTCCCGAAGTGTGGCGGGGTTGTGGAGAATGGGGCAGGCGCCGGTCCGGCCGACTGAGCCTCGGCCGGACCGGCGTCCCTTTTCTCGGGGTGAGCCCTGGGGCGACCCCTGTCAGCAGCTGCCGGTGAGGAAGTCCTCGGTGGGCGCGAGCAGGTGCTCGGCCCAGACCGTGTGCATCTTCACGTAGCTGTCGACGTCGAGCAGATCGGTGATCTGCTGCCCGAGCGACTCCTCCAGGTGCGCCGAGTTGATGTGGGCCAGCAGCACACTGAGCGTCTCGTCGAGAACCGTGCCGCCGCCTTCGAGGGCGGGCGTCAGGATCGTCTCGAGCCACACCGTGTGCAGCTTGATGTACGAGTCCAGCGCGAGCGCGTCCTGCACCTGCTGGCCCGGGGACCGCTCCAGGTGCGCGGCGTTGATGTGCTGGAGGATCGGCAGCAGCACGTCCTGGACGCTGGCGCACTGCTCGTCGCCGCCGTCACCGCCCCCGGTACCGCCCGTGCTGCCGGTGCTGCCACCGGTCGAGCCGCCCGTGGTGGTACCGCCGGTGGTCGTGCCACCGGTGGTGGTGCCGCCCGAGTCCGAACCGCCGGTCGACCCGCCGGTGGTGCCACCGGTCGTTCCGCCCGTCGTCCCTCCGGTGGTGGTGCCGCCGGTCGATCCGCCCGTCGTACCCCCGGTCGTACCGCCCGTGGTGCCGCCCGTCGTGCCACTGTCGGCCGCGACGACCTTCACCGACGCGACCATGTCCGGGTGGACCGCGCAGTAGTACTCGTACGTGCCGGCCGTCGTGAAGGTGTACGACCAGGAGTCGCCCTGTGCCAGCGTGCCCGAGTCGAACTTCTTCGGGCCCTTGGTGGTGGTGACCGTGTGCGGCACGCTGTCGTGGTTGGTCCAGCGCACGGTCTCGCCGACCTCGACGACCAGCTGCTTACCGTCGCCGAACTTGTTGTTCATGATGTCGACCTGTTGGTCGGGCGCCGCTGCGGCCGCCTGCTGCACCTCGGCCGCCGCGGCTGCGGGCGCCTGAGCCGCGCCCGCCGCCGTGTCCGAGGTGCTGGTGGCCGTGCTGCCCGAGGCCGCCTGGAGCAGTCCCAGGCTGAGCACGGCGGCGAAGGCCGCGCCGAGCCCCGCGACCAGCAGGGGCCGGTTCCCGGCGGGCGACCCGCGACGCGATGCGCGCTCGCCGGTTTCGTCGGTGCGTTTCACAACAACTCCTTGTTTTTCAGGGGGTTTCAGGGGGGATTCACTGGCCGGGATCGGCAGTGACCAGCAGACTCGTCACGGCGAGCACGACGAGGACGAGCCCCGTCTCGGCCGCGACCGAGTAACCGAAGGGCCGCACGGTGGCGGCGTCGCCGCGCAGCAGCACGGCGAGATCGAGGCGGGTGCGCACCCACTGGCGGCTGCACTGGGCGGCCAGCAGGACACCCCCGAGCACGGCGGTCTTGACCAGCAGCAGCTGCCCGTACGAGGTGTGCAGCAGGGCGTCGTACGACCCCACGACCTGCCACGCGAGCACCAGCCCGGCGACGGCGATAGCGGCGACCGAGCCGGCGGCGAGCCGCGAGTAACCGGGCACCACCGCCGCCAGTTCGACGGGCTCCCGGCGCGGCAGCACGGCCACCGTCAGCATGACAAGGCCGCCGATCCACAGGGCCGCCCCGAGCAGATGGACGAGGTCGGCGACCGCGCCCCAGGTCGGGTCGCTGCCCTCGGAGCTGTGCCCGCGCATACCGGTCGTCCGCAGCAGCCCGAGCGCCACGGCGAGGGCACCCACCCGCCAGCCGGGCGAGCGCGAGGTGGCGGCCCCGCCCTGCAACAGCGCGCTCAGTACGACGGCTGCGAGCACCCACAGCAGCCCGCGTGCGGCGAGCGCGACCCCGGGCTCGGTGGTGAGGACCTCGGTGTACGACGCCGGGCGCAGCGCGTCCCGCAGGCCGCCGAAGGAGACGTACGCGCCCTGGAGCCCGATGCCCGCGACCGTCGACAGCAGCCCGCACACCCAGGCCAGCGTGAGCAGCGCCCGCGCCCGGGCCGCCTCCGCGCCGCGCGGCCACAGCAGCGCGACGAAGGCGAGGCCGCCGACGAACACGGCCAGCGCGAGATACCCGGTCCAGCGAGCGGCGACGAGGCCCTTCCGCACCAGGGGCGAGGGGGAAGGGGCGGCTGCGGCCTCGTCGCCGCGGTCCTGGGCGCCGGCCGAACTCGCCGCCGCACTGATGGCGAAGGTGAGCCGGCCGGAGGAGGCGTGCCCGTCCTCCATGTCGACGACCGACCAGACGACGAAGAGCGTGCCGTTGGCCGGGCTGCCGGTGGCGATCCGTACGGTGTCGGCGCCGGTGTGCGCAGGGCGAGTGACCGGGAGCCGGTCGCCGTCGGGGGTCATGGCGCGTACGTCGGCGAGGTCGACGGGCTCGTCGAAGGTGAGGGTGAGGTGGTCGGGGGCTTTGGCGAGCTTCGCGCCGTCCTTCGGGACCGAGCGGACAAGCTCGGTGTGGGCGGCGGCGGGGGGCGCGCCGACGACCAGGCCGCAGAGGAGGACGGCGAGGAGGAGCGGGAGGAGCGTGCGGAGGCGGGTCACGGGGTGGCCTCCGGCAGCGGGGACGCGGAGGGGGAGGCCGAGGCGGAGCCGCCGAGCAGGGAGGAGAGCGGGGCGAGCCCGATGCAGGGGGAGGCCGTCGGCTCGGGCGTCTCGTCGGCGTCCGTGCCGTTGAGGAGGCCGAACAACGGCTGGGTGATCCCGGTCAGGATCGGCTTCACGAGCCGTACCTCGCCGTCGGCGCAGGTCGCGTCGTCGGTGGGCGGCGCGGAGTCGGAGGGCGACGGGGAGGGGGAGGAGGAGACGGGAGGAGTGGTGGGCGTCGGGGTCGGGGAGGTGCCGTGCCCGGTATGGCCCCCGTGCCCGGCGGTGCCGTCGCCGGAGCCGGTGCCCGTGTCGCCGTACACCGGCAACTGCCCGGTACCGACCGGCACTTGGCCCGTCCAGCCGCTGCCGGTGCCCCCGCCCATGTCCATGCCGGTGCCGCTGCCCGGTGCCTGGGCGCCGGAGTCGCCCGGCGCGGAGTTCGGCGGTGCCGTGGCCGCGGGGAGCGACGACGGGGGAGCGGCGGCCTCGGCGGCGCCGGAGGCCGTGGAGGCGCCGATGCCCGACGCGTAGCCGAGCACGATCACCACCGCCCCGACCAGAGCCCCCGCGACGAACTCGTCACGATGGTCCCTGGGCCACTCCGCCCTGCGGAACACGGGCATGATCACACTCCCTGGCATGGTCCGGTCATTCCGATCGGTGAATGCGGACCATTGGAGGGCGGTGCGGATTCCACTTGACTACGCGCCAGTTAACTAAGTGTTGCCCACCTCTCTTTCGGGGGTGCCCCCGCTGTGAGATGGGTCGAGAACGCTGTCAATACGCGCAATGCGACCGTGAAGAATTCGCGCAGGCGGAACAGCAATTCCCACACATTACTCGAATGGAATTCGAATCAGTTCTGGGGATTTCGAGGAGATGGCATATGCCGCCAGGTCGCGGGCCCGTCGCGGCCGGGCCTCGGGCGGCCGTCGGGGCCGAACCGCGCAGAGTCGCGCCAAGCCGCCCGAGGGCGCGCTTTATCTCGACCCCTCCGGACGCGGCGACGAAACCCCGGAATTTACCAACCGTTGGGAATTCGACGAAGCCCGGAATTCCGTGCGACCACGAAAACCCGATCAGTGAACGTCAGGCGGTAGGACGCCCCATTGCCCGATACGTCCACCCGGCCTTCCGCCACAGTTCCGGGTCGAGGGCGTTGCGCCCGTCCAGGACCAGCCGGTGGGCCACCGCCTCGCCCAGCGCCGCAGGGTCCAGCTCGCGGAACTCGCGCCACTCGGTCAGGTGGAGTACGGCGTCGGCGCCCCGTACGGCCTCCAGGGCCGTGTCGGCGTACGCGAGCGTCGGGAAGAGCCTGGCTGCGTTGGCCATCCCCTTCGGGTCGTACACCGTCACCTGGCCGCCCTGGAGGTGGATCTGGCCGGCGACGTTGAGGGCGGGCGAGTCACGGACGTCGTCCGAGTCGGGCTTGAAGGTGGCGCCGAGCACCGCGACCCGCTTGCCGAGGAAGGGGCCGCCGCCCAGCGCCTGCCGGGCCAGCTCCACCATCTGGCCGCGCTGGCGCATGTTGATGGAGTCGATCTCGCGCAGGAAGGTGAGCGCCTGGTCGGCGCCCAGCTCACCGGCGCGCGCCATGAAGGCGCGGATGTCCTTGGGGAGGCAGCCGCCGCCGAAGCCGATCCCGGCCCGCAGGAACTTCTTGCCGATCCGGTCGTCGTACCCGATGGCCTCCGCCAGCTTCGCCACATCCCCGTCGGCGGCCTCGCAGACCTCCGCCATGGCGTTGATGAACGAGATCTTGGTGGCCAGGAAGGAGTTCGCGGAGGTCTTCACCAGCTCGGCGGTCGGGAAGTCGGTGACGACGAACGGCGTCCCCTCCGCGATCGGCGTGGCGTACACCTCGCGCAGCAGCTTCTCGGCCCGCTCGCTGCGTACGCCGACCACGACCCGGTCGGGGTGCAGCGTGTCCTGGACGGCGAAGCCCTCGCGCAGGAACTCCGGGTTCCAGGCCAGCTCGGCGTCCGCGCCGACGGGGGCGAGCCCGGCGATCGTCCGGGCGAGCCGGTCCGCCGAGCCGACGGGCACGGTCGACTTGCCGACGACGAGGGCGGGGGAGGTGAGGTGCGGGGCGAGGGACTCGATCGCGGCATCGACGTACGACATGTCGCAGGCGTACTCGCCGTGCTTCTGCGGGGTGTTCACGCAGACGAAGTGGATGTCGCCGAAGGCGGCGACCTCGGCCCAGTCCATGGTGAAGCGCAGCCGTCCGGTGGACCCCTCGATCCCGGCGACATGCTTGCGCAGCAGCTCTTCGAGCCCGGGTTCGTACATGGGGACCTGCCCGCGCCGCAGCAGGTCGATCTTCTCCTCGACGACGTCCAGCCCCAGCACCTCGAAGCCCAGCTCGGCCATGGCGGCGGCGTGGGTGGCGCCGAGATATCCGGTGCCGATCACGGTGATCTTGAGAGCCATGGGTGCTCCTGGGTTCTGGGTCGTACGTGCCGTCGGGTCGAACGTGCGATGGACGAGCATAGTCGGGGCGTTTCAGGGCCCCTCACCGGGCAGATTTCCCCAACACACTCCTCCTGTCGCCAAGCTCACGTATCACTCACGTGGACAGGCCCCTAAAATTTGGGTTACCGAGCGTGTTACTTAACGGTAGTTAGCGTCAGTCATACAGTTACAGCGTCTTTGGAGCGTGAGAGACCTTGGCCGGATCGGCTGATTTCGACCTGTACCGCCCGTCCGAGGAGCACGACATGCTCCGCGACGCGATCCGCTCCCTGGCCGAGGCGAAGATCTTGCCGTACGCCGCAGCCGTGGACGAAGAAGCCCGCTTCCCGCAGGAGGCCCACGACGCGCTGGTCGCGAACGACCTGCACGCGGTGCACGTACCGGAGTCGTACGGCGGCGCGGGCGCGGACGCGCTGGCGACCGTGATCGTGATCGAGGAGGTGGCGCGGGTCTGTGCCAGCTCCTCCCTCATCCCGGCCGTGAACAAGCTGGGCTCCCTCCCGGTGATCCTGTCCGGCTCGGAGGAGCTGAAGAAGAAGTACATGACGCCCCTCGCCAAGGGCGACGGCATGTTCTCGTACTGCCTCTCGGAGCCCGACGCGGGCTCGGACGCGGCCGGCATGAAGACCAAGGCGGTCCGCGACGGCGACTTCTGGGTCCTCAACGGCGTGAAGCGCTGGATCACCAACGCGGGCGAGTCCGAGTACTACACGGTGATGGCGGTCACCGACCCGACGAAGCGCAGCAAGGGCATCTCGGCCTTCGTCGTCGAGAAGTCCGACGAGGGCGTCTCCTTCGGCGCCCCCGAGAAGAAGCTCGGCATCAAGGGCTCCCCGACCCGCGAGGTCTACCTCGACAACGTCCGTATCCCGGCCGACCGCATGATCGGCGACGAGGGCACGGGCTTCGCCACCGCCATGAAGACCCTGGACCACACCCGCATCACGATCGCCGCGCAGGCGCTGGGCATCGCGCAGGGCGCCCTCGACTACGCCAAGGGGTACGTCAAGGAGCGCAAGCAGTTCGGCAAGCCGATCGCCGACTTCCAGGGCATCCAGTTCATGCTCGCCGACATGGCGATGAAGATCGCCGCCGCCCGCGCCCTGACCTACCAGGCCGCGGCCGCCTCGGAACGCCTCGACAGCGACCTCACCTTCCAGGGCGCGGCGGCGAAGTGCTTCGCGTCGGACGTGGCGATGGAGGTCACCACGGACGCGGTCCAGCTGCTCGGCGGCTACGGCTACACCCGTGACTACCCGGTCGAGCGCATGATGCGCGACGCGAAGATCACGCAGATCTACGAGGGCACGAACCAGGTCCAGCGGATCGTGATGGCGAGGAACCTGCCGTAACGACCGAGGACGCGAGTCGGCCCCTGCCCGAAGGAGGCCGTGCAGGGTTCGGAGAACTGGCGGAGTGCGGCTTCGCTCCGCTGCCCGGGCGGACCGATCCCGCCGTGCTGGCAGTGCGGCTCGTAC